>JAQTMP010000036.1 GCA_028714275.1 Candidatus Paceibacterota bacterium | reverse complement strand
CCAGAGCCTTTTTTGGTAGACCACTTTCTCTAGGAAGACGACTTGAGGATCTTTCTTGGGACGGAGGTCGAGGAGGTTGGGCATATGCTATGGATTTTAGCATAAATTCTCCCTCTGAGGTATAGAAAAATGTGTGGATATGTGGATAATAGCGGATAATAGCAAGAATCTATTGGCTAGCCAAATGTCGATAGACAAAGATAGCCCCGAAAAGTGAAAGCGGCATAGTGATGATGGTACCAATACCAAAAGCAATGGCTCCGCCAATGTTTATGAGAATAAGCAGAAGACCAAAGCCCAATAATTTCCAGCGTACCCCTTTGGTGACCCGAGCACTCTCTTTCATGGCTTTGATCGGACCAAGATTTTTGTCAACAATGACAATAGTAGTAAAAGCGAAGGCGATGGCAAAAATAATGCCTGGAATGATCAGAAAAACTGTACCGACAGCCACCACAAAAGCATAGATGATGGATCCGGCAATAAATTTCCAAAAGAGGTTTTGATAATTGAAAATCTCTCGAAACTTTGGCTTTTCTCCATCGTAAATCCTGAGAAAAATTTTGATAAAACCAATCGAAACGAGAATCGAAATAATCGCCAAAAGAATACTGCAAAAACTAAACGCCACCACATATGGCAGGCTTACAAAATTACTCATCCTCTGGACAATGCTGGAGAGGATTTTTAAAGCCAACACAAAAACAGACATGCCAATGACAAGGCCGATGTTGTTGATGGTCGTATCCCAACCGTAGCCGAGGGCTTCTTTAATTGAAAAGGTTTTCATAACAAATATTGTACCACACCCCAAAATAAAGTCCTTCCCAGAGCACGGATAAATCCTTGCTAGGATTTTCCTCGTGCTCGCTCCGTCGAGCCTCGCAAGTCTCTGGAAAGGACTTTATTTTGGGGTGTGGTGACAATGTTTATCCTATAAAATCTATTGATTTATTAAAGCCTCTAGTTCTTGAGGAACATCTACAATACCCATTTGATTAGGTATTCCTTTACTTGTTCCAGTCAAAATTGAGCCCATCAATAATGCGATGGTTTTTTCTATTTCAACAGGAGTGGCCTCATATTTATTGCCCTTGAAAGTTATAGGGAAACCATTATTTACAAAATAAAAATTTTTATATCTGACATCGTCATGTACACCTTCATCTTTTCTAAACGCTGATACTGGAAACTCCCTGTCTGATGAAGATGCGCTTATAAAATGATAGCCATGTTCACACTTGAGACTATCTAAGTCTAAAACACTTAACAAAACCGTACCTGTAGCACCAATCACAATATCAGGCTTCTCACTTTTAAGACTTGCCAAGAGGGCTTCTTTATTTGTTTCAAGATCAAATCCGGTAATGCTAAAGCTTTCCTCACTAAAAATTTGTAGCAAAGAATTGCCAATCGGACCTAAACCGATGATCGTAACTTTAGGTTTGACCAGCTTATTATCGTTTATATACTTTTTAACTCTTTCAAAAATAATTCGTCCAATGATTGGACTTTCTTGAGTTAGTTTTGTTTTTGAACGGGCCACATTAAAAACTGGAAAATTTAGCTTTAATCCTTCCAGTTTTCTGAAACCAGAAGAGGTTTGTTCAACAGCAAAGTAAATACTCTTTTTCTTTAAAGCCTCAATTAAATACCCTCCATCGTCTAAAACAATATTTTTGTTTTTATCAGATACTTGTTCAAAGATAAGTTGACAGTTATTTGTATGTTCAACATCAAAGGCTCTTCCCGTAAACTGAGGTTGGATGGCCTTTATACCTAAACCTTTCAACTCTTCAACCACTTCATTATTTGAGGAATAAGCTTTACCTAAAGCAACCATATTTTCAGGCCTAAAACCAAACTCAATAAACATCTTATACATCTCTGACTGTGGAGCAAGTAAGTGTTGACAGCTATATAAAAAATATTCTGACAAATCTATTTTATCATTTTTATAGTGTTCTAATATTTTTCGTAGTAATGGATAGGAGTATTCCATAAGCAAATTGTAGCACGACCAGCACAAAACCCTCGATGGAGACTTGCGAGCTCGACGGAGCGAGCACGAGGAAAATCCTAGCAAGGATTTATCCGTGCTCCAGAGAGGGTTTTGTGCTGGTCGTGCTACAAACTACTTCTTCTGGAACTTTTGTAATGTGACGAGCAGTGGCGAGCCGATAAAGATAGACGAGTAGGTACCTGTGGCGATACCGATGATCAAGGCGAGCGCAAAGTTGTGAGTGGCTTCGGGACCAAAGAAAAAGAGGGCGAGCAGGGCGATAATGGTAGTCAAAGAAGTGTTGATCGAGCGAGTGAAAGTCTGGGAAATACTCTCCCCCACTATTTCATCAAAAGGTTTGCGGCCGAGATCGTGTTTGAGATTTTCACGAGTACGATCAAACACCACAATAGTATCGTGCACCGAGAAACCAAGAATGACCAAAAGGGCGGTCACGAAAAGGGCGTCGATTTCATAGCCCCCCAGATGCCCAAGGTAGGCAAAAATACCAGTCGGAATGATCACGTCGTGAGCCAGAGCGATAATAGCCACCACTCCGTATTTCCATGAAGAAATCGGCCTAGAAACGCCTCGAAAAGCAAAAGTGATAAACAGAATAATCGCAATCACCACAAGAATAATGGATGTGACCGCTTTACCTTGAAGCTCCTGCCCTAGAATCGGTCCGACTGTATCAGAACGCTTAACTTCCATGCCGTCGGTCCCCTTTTGAGACAAAACATCAAGCACTTGAAGACGTTCGGGCTCTGTCAAAGTGCGAGTGCGGACAATAAAACCAGTATCCCCTGTTGGACGTACGATTGCTTCCCCTACGTTAAGAGTGCTGAGCTGCTGATTGATGACAGAAAGCTCTGGTCTGGCGGTGGTGTAGTTGACCTCAATAATAGACCCTCCTTTGAAATCAATGCCAAAGTTGAGACCCCAGAAAAAGACGGCAAAGAAAGAAAAGGCGACGAGAATGGCTGAGAGCGTGTAAAAGATTTTTCTGTATTTGACGACAAACATGGTGGTGAAATTATTTGTTAATTATTTATCCGACTATTTATCCAGACCGTTGCTAAAAATAAAGTGAATGAAACGATTCTTCTTTTTGAAACCGAGGGCTTTCAAAAATGTGCGGGATACAGTAATAGCGGTAAACATAGAGACAAGCACACCGATCAAAAAGACTAGTGCAAAACCTTTGATCAGAGCTGAGGTGGCAAAAGTGTACAGGATGATCGCCGTAATAATAGACGAAAGGTTTGAATCGCGGATCGAAAGCCAAGCGCGAGCAAAACCTTCACGCACGGCGTCTTCGAGCGCCAGACCTTTTTTCAATTCCTCTTTCATACGTTCGAAAATAAGAATATTGGCATCCACTGCCATACCGATAGACAAAATAAAGCCGGCGAGACCGGCTGAAGTCAAAGTCACTGGGATGAGTTTGTAAAGAGTCAGGTTGATAGCTGTATACATAGCCAAAGAAACAATGGCCACCAAGCCAGGCAAACGATACCAAAGAAGCAAGAAGAGAGCGACCAAAAGGAAACCCCACAGACCGGCTTTGACACTAGTATTTAAAGCATCCGCCCCGAGAGAAGCACCAATAGTCTGAGTCCCGATGAGCTGAATAGGTACGGGCAAGGCGCCGTAGTTTAGATTGCGCACTAAAGTCTTGGCTTCATCAGGAGTCATGTTGCCTCCAGAGATCTGAGCCTGACCGCTCGTGATCACGCTTTGGACGACTGGGATAGAGATAGGTTTGCCGTCGAGAAAGATGGCCACCCGTTTGCCAATATTGGCCTTGGTAATATCCGCGAAAAGTTTGGCGCCATCAGAGTTGAACTGGAGCCCCACCATAGCCTGATTGTTTTGATCAAACTCAAGAGTAGCTCGCTGAAGATATTGACCGGTCAAAGGAGTGACATCAAAAAGCGAAGCGATGTCTTCGCTTGAAGTGGCCGTATCCAAAGCCGATGACGAAGCGGTGCTAGCCTTTTCAGTCCGAAAATCCAGAGTAGGTGTCGCGCCAATCAAGGCAATCGCTTTATTAACATCGGTCACTCCCGGAAGTTCGACAATGAGCTTGTTGACTTGCACACCTCCAATAGTGGCCTTTTCAGTCTGGACAAGAGGCTCCGCTACCCCAAAAACATTGATGCGGTTTTCAATGACATCCCGCAAAGACTGCATGGCACCATCTACGTCACTGGCCGCTATTTTTGAGACATCAGCCTGGTAGACAAGATGCGTCCCGCCGTTGAGATCAAGACCGAGCTTGAAAGGGTGTGAGGCGTTGGCGCTATTGCTGTTGACAAAATAACCTAGGCCGAGACCGACGATAATCAGAAAGATGGCGAAAACACGTGTTTTTAGCATGGGATTAAATATTTAAGTTGTGCTGGCAATTATAGCTATTTTGGAGAAATAAGCAAACAAAACTACTTCCCCACAAAAGTCACCAAGGTCTTGATTGTCTTAAGAGCAATCATAATATCAAGCATAAAAGAGCGGTTTTTAATGTAATAAAGATCATAGGAAAGCTTGTTGCGAGTCTCTTCGACATCGGCGGCATGATGAGGGTGCTGCTGATGATACATCTGAGCCCAGCCCGAAAGGCCTGGAGTCACCAGATGGCGGACGCTATAGTATGGGATTTGCTCTTCGTAGACTTTCACTAGCTCAGGCAGCTCTGGGCGAGGACCGATCAATGAGATGTCCCCTTTGACCACGTTCCAAAGCTGAGGTAACTCATCGATGCGAGTCCTGCGAAGAAATGAACCGACACTGGTCACTTCTATTCCATCGCGCATTGTCCGAAACTTAATAATTTTAATCGGACGATTATTTTTTCCAATCCTAAACTGATGAATAAAGATAGACCCGCCATCACATAGCTTTGTAGCTATAAAAACAAATGGATAGAAAACTAAAGAAACGAGGCCAATGATAAAGGCGGCCATAAAATCCACCAGGCGTTTCAAGGCATCATACACAATACTCGACTCGAGCGACATATTGGCGAGAAACCAGTTGTGCTTGATGAGAGACTCTGGCAAGCGACGAAAGAGAGCCTCATAAATATCATTGAAATCCACAAAATGAACACTTGAAAAAACCAAACCATATAAAAGAGGCAATGCCTTTTCAATCTTTTCACTGTGCAAGTCAATAATCACAATCGATATTTTTTGCTCTTTGACGAGCTGGGAGACAGTTTGTCCAATCAAAGAAAGATCCGCTTCGTCGAGATTGATAAATGAAGATAAGGTGATGCCGTGACGATTGTTAGCTTTTAGCTCGTCCGCCACTTCCCGACCTTCATAGCCTCCCGCAATCAAAATGGCCCGGTCGGATTTACGAATCGAAAATATTGGGTAGAGAACTAGACGCCAGACAGCCATGCCTGCAAACGAAACGACTAAGTAAATAAAAAGATTGGTTTTTGGAGTAATGCCGAAATAAGGGATAAAATAAAAGAACAGGACGGCAATGATACTGTTGGCCACGTGGGCAAAAGCTAGAGATGAGGGTAGGCGCCCACGCAAAACTACAGTCTGCCGTTCATACAGACCAGCAATAAAAAAGACCAAGATCCAGACCAAAAAAACCAAGGAAAAAGGCACGAGGTGGTCAAGAAAATATTGATGCGAAGGGACAGTAAAAAAACGGAGGTAAAGGGCTAGCCACAAGGTAGCTACCAATACGGCAATATCCCCGACAAGGAGGATAAAAGGCTCTTTTCTATTAAACACGGTCATAATATGCAATAATATACTCCTATAAACAGCAAATTCATAGTGGCGGGGGCGCCGCGCCCCCGCCACTCAAAACGCATGAAAATCCTCTACTGCATCACCAAATCCAATTTCGGAGGGGCCCAACGCTATGTTTACGACCTGGCCACCTCTCTCTCCAAACAAAATGAAGGCCAAAATGAGGGAGTTGTCGCCCTCGGTGGACATGGTCAGCTAGCTGAAAAGCTCGAAGCAATCGGCATTCGGACTATCTCTATTCCCAAAGCCGAGCGGGATGTTTCTTTTTTAAAAGACCTCGGCGTTTTTTTTAGTCTCATAAAAATAATCCGAGCCGAAAAACCAGATGTACTCCATATCAATAGTTCAAAAATCGGGGGGCTTGGAGCGCTTGCAGGTAGATTCTGTCGAGTGCCTCAGATCATTTTCACCGCGCATGGTTGGGCTTTTAAAGAGCCTCGGGGTACATTCGCTACTCTCATCATCAAAATTTTATCTTGGCTTACGATTATTTTTTCCCATAGTGTGATAGTGCTTTCAGAAAAAGAGCGGGCCATGGTCGCCAAGTGGCCTGGTGCAGCCAAAAAGCTTCACGTCATACCCCTTGGCATCAGAGCTTTGCCCACACTTTCAAAAGAAGAGGCTCTGCAAGAACTTGGCATCAAAGTGGATGAAAAAATGGCAAAGAAAAAAATTGTTGGTACCATTGCTGAGCTCAATCACAACAAAGGCCTCCCTTATGCTGTCCAAGGCCTCGCGGAATATATCAAAAATGATTTGCTCTACGTCATTATTGGCGAGGGAGAAAAAAGAGCTGAGCTAGAAAAACTAATTACGGACACCAAAACCGGTGATCGTATTTTTTTGGCGGGCTATAAAAAGGATGCCGCGCGTTTATTACCAGCTTTTGATATTTTTCTTTTACCCTCGGTTAAAGAAGGCTTACCATACGTCATCCTCGAAGCTGGTGCCGCCTCCCTGCCCGTCATCGCCACCAAAGTTGGCGGCATTCCTGAAGTAATTGAAAATCTAGTCAGCGGACTTCTCGTCGCCCCTGCCCGCCCCAACGAAATCCGCAACGCCCTACTTTACCTAGATGACCACCCAGAGATGTTCGCCTCACTTGGTGCCAATCTGAAAGAAAAAATTGCCAAGGATTTTAGTCTTGAAAAAATGATCGAAGGAACTTTCAATCTCTATAACAAAATGTAAAGAAAAAATAATCTCCTTTTTGGAGACACGGAAAATTTCTACTGAAATTTTCCTTATCCTCGCCAACGCTTTGGCTGCGGGGTCTCCAAAAAGGAGATTATTTTTTCTTTAAGAATTTTTGATAGTTAAATATTCCTGTACTCCTTTAAGCCAGCCTCCTTTGAAATAGTCCTCTGGTTTAAAAGTTTTGATGTCGACCCAGAGCAATTCAGTGTGGCGCTCGGAAAGCCTAATCTCTCCATTTTTGTAATTAGCTGGATAACCAATGGCAAATATTCTAACTGTAGGACTACCTTCCGTCGCTTCCACTCTCTCATGCCTTAAAAATAATAAGGGCTTGCCGATTTCATATTCAACTTCGTTACCAACCTCTTGATTCATTTTTCTATTAATAATATTTTCTAACGGTGCCTCAAATTCATCCTTTTTTATTCTCCCTCCGGGCAAATCCCAATCACCGAAGTTATCTTTCATAATTAAAAACTTCCCATCTTTTTCAAGAAAAACCTTTACTGCCACAAAATAAGTATCTTTTTCGTTAGAACTCATATTTTAGTATTATAAGTTATTTATTAAAGTGGATGAAACTCATTCTTGATCACATCCTTGTGGGTGGCCCTCGCATACCTGCGCATGCTCATCAAAATACCGATACCGAGACACTCCGTCACCAAGTGCGAACCTCCATAGCTCATAAACGGCACCGGAATACCCGTCACCGGCAATAGGCCTACATTCATACCAATATTGATGATGAGGTGGGTCATAAAAAAGATGGCCAGACCGACACCAAACAAAATTTCAAAATTGGTCTCACCCCGCACGGCATTGGCCAAAATTCGCCAAATCAAAATGCCGAAAAGAATTAATAAAATAAAGACCCCGATAAAACCCCACTCCTCGGCAAAAGCCGCAAAAACAAAGTCCGTCTGATATTCAGGTAAAAATTTCAGACGTGACTGCGTGCCATAGCCAATCCCCTTGCCTATCAGCTGTCCTGACCCTACAGTCACTGTCGCTTGGTAAGCATTGTAACCAGTCCCTTGAATATTTGAAAGCGGATGAATAAAGTTGAGAATACGATCTTTTTGATATTGCTTGAAACCAAAACCCCATAGGCCCGCAAAGGCCACAGCCCCGACCAAAAAGACAATGGCGATATGTTTTTTGGAAATGCCTGACACCAGCACCATACCCAGCCAGATAGCAAAAATAGTAATCGCTGAACCAAAGTCGGGATGCAGGGC
>JAQTMP010000035.1 GCA_028714275.1 Candidatus Paceibacterota bacterium | reverse complement strand
ATCCGGAATTCCCGGATAGTTGCCCTTGATTAATAACTCGACCCTCTGCCATTTGTGCAGAGAAATATGCAGACCAACAAACCTAACGAGACTTGATACTTGTCTCTGGTTTCGGTCTGCATATTTCCCCAAGCAAAAAGCTGACCGATATTGCGGCCAGCTTTTATGCTTTTGGTTGTTCACTTCATCGAGACAATTCCGACAAGTAAAATTGTGCGACGTGATGATATGCTGGGAAGAGCTGTCCCCCCTTGAAGTACTGCTATTCTTTGTACAAGCCGTCCTTTATAGTCCTAAGTTTGGCAATGACTTTTTCGTCAGTGATTAATTTAAAACGACTAAATTTTTCACAATTTTTCTCTACAATCTCCAGGAACATCTCAGCTGGTCGTGCAAAATAATCCGCCGAGCCCAAAAAGTCACTTTTATAGAGCGGACGATAGATCACCAGTAGTTTCCCCTCTTCCGTATGTAGGGCAGTGCCCATAACTTCTTCCGCGTAATTATTTATCTCGCCTGACGGGTCGTGCTTGTAGTGATAATAAAATCCTTTTTTTATGGTATCCATTCTTTAAGTCTAGCATTTATAATTTCTTAAACAAAAGTTTGAAAATCTTCTTTTGAAACTCCGCAATCATCGGATTTTCGATGGTGATGGTTGTCTTTGAGTTGTAATCGATGAAAGCGACTTTGTTGCCGAATATAATTTGAGAAATATTGTACTCGAATAGATCGAAATCAGCTGGTACAGCCTTCACTTCCCTACCTAGCTTCCTCGAATGAGACTTCCTAGATGACTCATTTGTGATGATAAAGCGTTCCAATCCTTTTTGGTCTCGTACACGACGATAGTCGCTAGGAACATATTTTTCGCGATTGAGAGTCAAGGCAGAGCTATATCTATAGTATGTATCACCTTTTTTCAGACTGTGAACAACATCGGAATATGTTGCTGTAATAGACTTTTTCCCCTCAGCAAAACTCACTCTGGGCTTTTTGTTCCTAGCCTCATAAGCATCATATAAATCCTGAATCTCATAATTGAACTGATCTTCTAGGTCCGTAAATAATTTTTCAATCCTGTCTGGGGACTCTGCAACATAAAGCTTGTACTTCCCTTTCGGCATTATGGAGATCAAATTTTTATCAATTAAACTAGGCAGAATCTTATACACTGCTGGACGATGCAGAGAAGTATTTCTAACTAGGTCAGAGATTGACGCCGGCCCGTGCGTAAGGAGGGACAAGTAAATGTCGCTCTGTTGCTTATCAAAACCTATTTTTTCTAGCACGGATCTCTTTATTTTCTTCATATATTTGTAATCTGCGTCAATACATGTACTGAATTAGTACAACTATATTAACCTTTATTGCCTTATTTTGCAAGCTTATTGTCGTTATCCACAAAATAGTGTACGTCATGAGATATATTTTCCTCACAGAAAAAATATCTGCCGTATATTGAAATCAGAAATAGAACAAAAAAGAGAACCCTCTTTATTAGAACCTTAACAAAAAAATATGAAAAATAAAATACAAAACACTCCTACAGGTGAGGCGATGATTGGACTGGTCACGCGGGCGATTGAAATAATCCGTGCCGAATGTCACAACATCACGGTGGAAAATAAAATTGCATACAACGGCGTCGACGAGGATTTTGTAACCAATGGCGACAAGAAGGCCCAGGCCATGTACATCAGCGAGATTCACAGGCTCTTTCCTACCTACGGCATCATTGCCGAGGAAAAAGAGCTGGCTATCCCCTGCACGGACGCTGATCACGACATCTACTTCACGGTTGATCCACTTGACGGCACCAAGGCTTATAAGCGTCAGCAGTCACACGGTGTTGGTACAATGCTGGCGCTCGTGCGTGATGGCAAGGTCATTGCCTCATACATAGGTGATGCCAATACTGGCGAAATCTACGGCTATGATGAAAGTCTGGCCGAGGGTGAAGCCAAAAGAGTCCGTTTTGGCAGAACGTCTCTGTTGAAACCAGAGACTGATATGCCTCTGCCTAAACAGTACGTGCTTCTGCGTGAAGCTCCACACACCTTCCCCGCAAATATCGCTGAAATAATCATGCCAGCCAAGGATGGCGGAGTATTCAAAGACATCGAGGTCAGTGGTGGCAGTATCGGCACCTTTATGGCAAGGTTGTGGAAAGGCGAGGCTGGTGCCATCATCCTCGACCCAGGATTCGATACTCCTTGGGATTTGACCCCCGTCGTCGGCATTAGCCAGAAGCTGGGCTTCGAGTTTTATAAACTTGGTCCAGATGGCAGTTTCAAAAAACACCAGCCTGAGCTAGTCAGGAAAGTCACGGCGAAGCAGTACTACGAGATCATCGTACACAAAACGCTCGTCGGCGAGATGAAACAGTGGCTAGCGGTCAGGAAAAAAAGAGAAACCGTTGGCATCGATATTGGTGACACTATAGTCGAACGTTCTGGTGACACCAGGCAAGCCTTCCCTGACGCCTTGAGGGTCATCAAGCGCTTGGTGGCTGAACGTTTTGGGAACAATAGCCATATTGTCTCAAAGGTGAATGCAGAACAGATGATTCGAGTAAGGAAATGGCTGGACGAAAATCGTTTCCACGAACTCACCGGCCTCCCCGCCTCGAACGTCGAGTTTTGCGCTGAACGGCATGAAAAGGCCCCCATTTGTGAGAAACTTGGCATCACTCACTTCATCGACGATCGGCCGGAAGTCATCAGTCACATGACCTCTGTCCCCCACCGTTTTCTCTTCAGACCAAATATGGACGATTATGAGCGGTTAAGCCCAAGCTTAAAGGGGTCGTGGTCGTCCAGAGCTGGAAAGAAATCGAATCCCTGCTTCTGGATTAGAGATCAAGAAAAAATTGTTAAAACCAAAATGGTCCGCGGTGAAATCCGCGGACCATTTTATTTTTTATTTATTATCAGTATTTACGGCCAGTTTGTCGCCTCCGATTGATTGTTTATAGGCTTCGGATTTCTTCCAGCAAGAGGACGAGGAGATCCAGGGATCCGAACCCTGCTCTGTGTAGAGTAGACGAGCGTAGCGAAGATTCCCTTCTAGGGTAGAAATATCTATTCCTAGGGCACTAGAGCGCTTCAAATGATAGTGCTCGTTGACCTGAAAGACACCTACGTCCTGGTTGTTAGCCTTACCCCGGAAAAGAGCTCCATCAGGGGTGTATTGCCTATCGCGGGACTCACAATAAGCGATATCAGTCATGAGGGGTATATCCTTGAAATAAGTTTTAACCAGACTAGCCACCGCTTTACTGTTGGCAACGTATTCCGTTTCATCATTGCGAAAGGCCTTTGATGAAGTAGCCACCGTAGTAGCAGTTGTAGTTGAATTTGTGGTTGTAGCGGTCGTTGTAGCTTCCGCGGTGAGATTGATCGCCGATGGGGCGATAAATATAGTGGTCGTTGCCTGTGTTTGGGCCTGCTGGTCAGTGACGACGCTGGCCATAAACATAGCAAGACCGATGGTAAGTGGTAAAATAAGCCTTTTTCTTATGGGTAATGCGCACGTCCATCACTCAGCAGTATTATGCGCTTGCACGGGAATTGTTTCGGAACTCTTTTGATGGCCACTGTCAGTATCATGTGACGAGTCTCGCCGACCAAAGGAGAGGAAAACAAAAACCACAAGCTAATGTGGTTATGGCAATATACTAGCAAGAAAAGGACCTAAAGTCAACCGGCTGTGGATAAAAATGCTCTAAATTTGTGATAAAATATGGCTAAAAATATAGGTTTTAGTTGCATCAATACCTTTACAAAAGTAGGACAATATTGTATGGTTTTTAATCAAAATTCAGTAGCAATTTTTTGATGGTCGATAGCCGGCTTTTTCAGCTTCTTCTGATGAAGAAAAAACCAAAACCTGGCTATTTGTGGAGTCACTTTTGCCTTTTGTTGAAGCTTTTCTTACCCCACACCAGGGTAAACGATAGGTTTTACCTGTTTTGCTGGCCACGACGGGAGCCCCTAGGGGTTTATCGGGATTATTTATCGAAGGATATTCAAGCACCGCTAAATAGTCTGAAGCCATGATGTGACTGCTTATTTTATCCCATCCCCCACTCTCCCATGACAGGACTACAAACTCTGCGCTAGCTGAAAGTAACCAAAAAATCCAGAAAATACAGACCCACGAGCCTAAAATGCTTACCCAAGGCCTTTTAGGCAAACTATTGATTTTTTGCGACTGTTGGGCTATACTCATGGAACTTATTCTAGTCCACGGGGATAAAGTAAAAACGAATTAGATTTAAAAAACTCTTAATTATTTATAAAAAGAAATGGCAACAAAAAAAGCCGGTGGTTCCGCTAAAAACCTTACAGATTCAAAGCCAAAATTCCTCGGAGTCAAGCTCTATCATGGAGAAACAGCTCAGGCTGGATCAGTGATTGTCCGTCAGCGTGGTACCCGAGTCCTCCCAGGTAAAAATACTGGCCTTGGACGCGATCACACTATTTTTGCTCTCAAGGCAGGTAAAGTAGAATTTAAGAACAAACGAAAAACAAACGTAGACAACACAATTTCTACTCGGAAAATTGTAAATGTAATCTAGTAGAAATTAAAAAGACTCTTTCCGGAACACACATAAATCTCTGCTGAGATTTTGCTCTGCTCGGCCCGTCGGCCTGCGCAAGGTTCCGTCAAGAGTCTTTTTAATTTCTACTACTTTGCTTCTACAACGAGTGTAAATTCCGCTTTCTTGTCTCTGACCTGGATTTCGATAGTGTGCTCCCCTACTGTTTTGATTGGCTTATCAAGCACAATAAAATCGGGAATAATATCCAGGCGGGTTTCTTCCTTGATAGCTTTGATGAGTTCTTCTTTGTGAATACCGGCAAAAAGATGGCCTTTTTCATTGGCATTTTCCGATACGACAATGCGTGCACCCTGGATATCCTTAAGATTTTTGATTAGAAGATCCTCCTGGACTTTGAGATCCTCAGCCATCTGGGCTCGGAGCAACTCTACCTTTTTAAGGCTAGTAGGGGTAGCTACCTCTACCTGACCCTGAGGAATAAGCATGTTGAGAGCGTGACCATCGGCCACATTTTTAATATCGTATTTTTTACCAAGCTTAGCCACGTCTTTAAGAAGAATAACTTTCATAGGATTATTATTTAGAAGGTCTTTATTATTAGTTAATACGCAATGACTGAAATTGCTGAGCCCTATTTATAGCGCAGAATTGGCTTTGAGGCAAGCATTAATGGGTTTTGAATCTTTGGCTATTGTCTCAAAATCTCTACCGCTTTTTGGAGCTGGGGGTCATTGTCCTTGGTGACAACCAAACCATCTGGAATAGGCACTACATAGTCTGGGGTCAGGCCTTGAGCTGAAATAGAGAAGCCGTTTGGAGTCAGCCAACGAGCGACAGTCACCTTGAGGTTGGTATCGGAAGTCAGAGGTATGAGCTCCTGCACAGAACCTTTGCCAAAAGATTGTGTCCCGACTAGCTTAACAATGCCGTATTCGTGGAGCGCTCCGGCCATGATTTCAGAGGCTGAGGCCGATCCCCCATCAATCAAGATTACGGCTTTGAGGTTGTCATTGAAAATATTGTAGCCCTTGCTGCGAACAACATCTTCGGTCTGACCACCCTTTCCACCGTAGTCCTCACGGACAATGACTTTACCTGATGGCAAAAACCAGCTAGACATGTCCACCGCCGCATCAAGATAGCCGCCAGGGTTGCCTCGAAGATCAATAATAAGCTTGTCAGCCCCCGACAAAATAAATTGGCGTAGAGCATTGCGGAAAAGATCAGGAGCGTCAGCCGAAAAACTATAAACATGAATCACAAAAATATCCGTACCGATGCGATCGGTGTCAATCGTTGGAATATCAATAGTATCGCGTACCACCTTGATCACGATTGGATCTTTTGTCCCATCCCGCAACAAAGTAAAGGTCACCGCAGTGCCTTTTTTACCCCGAATCATTTTGACTGCGGCGTCGATGCTCATATCTGTAGTGACCGTATCATCAATTTTCAAAATTTTATCACCAGACTTGATCCCTGCTCGTTCAGCCGGAGTGTTCTTGAGAGCGGCAATGACGGTGAGGACACCATCCTTTTGCCCAACCTCCATGCCTACCCCTTCGAAATTGCCGCTAATTTCACTTTCAAAAATCTGGGATTCCTCTGGTGGAAAGAAAACCGTGTAGGGATCATTCAAGGCTGCCACCATACCTTTGATAGCGCCGTAGACCCGATCCTGGTCAGTAGTAGTGGCCACAGCGACAGTAGAGGTACTGTGTTTTGTAGCCACATATTTTTCATCCAAGATGCTCCAAGCCTTCCAAAATGGAGCAAAATCGACATTGGTAGACTCACCTTCTGTTTTATTAATAACATCGGCAGCTGTAGTCTGAGCTATGGCCTGCTTTTTACCAATATTTATCCCTACCTCAAAAGAAATAAGAATGATAATGCCAAGAATAATAATGGCCGTAACCCAATTGATAATAAAAGAGCGACGAGTCTGCGATGAGTCATGAGATGAGGTTTGTGAAGGAAGTAAATCCATTTGCCACTCATTCTCTCAAAAATTTACTCGCGGGTCAAACTGGGATATACTTTGAATATTCTTTAGCTTTTATGGAAATCTACCTCCACAATACCCTAAGCGGAAAAAAGGAACTTTTTGTGCCTATCAAACCAGGCGAAGTGACCATGTATCACTGTGGCCCAACCGTCTATGCCAAGGTGCACATCGGAAACCTGCGAGCTTTCGTGATGGATGACATTCTCCGTCGCACCATGGAATACGCCGGCTACAAGGTCAACCAGGTCATGAATATTACTGATGTTGACGACAAGACTATTCGCCGGAGCCAGGCTGAGGGTCTCTCTCTGCCAGAGTTAACCAAAAAATACAGTGAATTTTTTCTTGAAGATATCCATAAAATGAATATCTTGACCCCCAAGCAGCTTCCTAGGGCTACGGAGCATATTGCCGACATGATAGACATGATAGATACTTTGATTCAAAAAGGGGTGGCCTATATTGGAAATGATGGGGTTTATTTTTCTATCAAAAAATCCAAGGATTATGGCGCTCTTGCCGGGTTGAACATGACGGATCAGATGTGTGATAGCCATAGTCGATTGGACGACGAATACGACAAAGAAAATGCCAGGGATTTTGCCCTGTGGAAATTTACCACCGAGGCTGACGGACAGGTTTACTGGGACACGCCCTTTGGGGCCGGGCGACCTGGCTGGCACATAGAATGCTCAGCTATGTCTACCAAAGCCCTAGGTCCAACAATTGATATTCATACCGGCGGAGTGGATCTTATTTTTCCCCATCACACAAACGAAATAGCCCAATCCGAAAGTGCCACTGAGAAAACTTTTGTGCATTATTGGCTGCACAACAATTTTATTACGATCAACGACACCAAGCTTTCTAAATCATTAAAAAATGAAATCACCTTGGATGAAATTATCGCTCACAATATTCCTCCCCTCGCCTATCGCTACTGGCTTTTGACTTCACATTACCGGACCTTGGTCAATTTTACCTTAGAATCCTTGCAGGCCTCAGCGTCGGCTCTCGATCGACTGGTAGCTATCCTTTCCCGTTTGGATAAAGAAGAAATAAAAGACAAAAAAGTGAGCGACGATTACAAAAAACGCTTTGAGCAGGCTATCGGTGATGATCTCAATACTGCTCAGGCCATCGCTTTAGTTTGGGAAATTTTAAAAGACGATAAACTTTCAAATGCTGAGAAAAAGGCCGCAGTTTTTTCTTTCGACACTATCCTTGGGTTGGACTTGGTGCGCGCCTCGGCCCTGTATGAACAAACCCAAAGATTGATTCAGGAAAATCTGCCTCCAGAGATCAAGGATCTTATCCATCAACGCGAACAAGCCCGAAATGAAAAAGATTTTACCAGGGCTGATAAAATCCGTGACGAAATAGTAAGCAAAGGATATTCCTTGGATGACACCCCAGCTGGCGCACACGTCAAGAAAATCTCAAAATAAGCCTTGATTTGAGGCTAAGACTTATCCCCAGCCTGCCCACAGGCTTGTACTTTTTTATCTTTTGTTGAAGATTTTTTCATGTGCTAGAATTGGCTCATGGCAACCAAAAACTCCTCTCTTAATTCAAA
Organism: Candidatus Paceibacterota bacterium; assembly: GCA_028714275.1. Classification (NCBI taxonomy): domain Bacteria; kingdom Bacillati; phylum Minisyncoccota; species Minisyncoccota bacterium. Next base: position 523 of record JAQTMP010000035.1, on the reverse strand, counting down.
TAAAATCCATATCCCCTTGACCACTCAGCTCCGGGTTCCCCCAAACCACCTAGATTCTGAAAAAGCCGTACTGGGATCAATCATGCTTAGGCCTGATGCTCTCAACGAAATCATGGATTTTATCAGCGGTCCTAGTTTTTACGCAGAAAAACATCGCAAAATTTTTGAGACGATGTTTGAGCTGCATCAAAAAAACAATCCGATTGATATTCTTTCTGTTAGAGCTCGTCTCGAAGAAAAAAATATGCTCGAAAGTGTCGGCGGAGCCAGCTATCTAGCTGAGCTCGTCCACATAGTGCCTTCCTCTGCCAATATCAAGCACTACGCCGAGATTGTTCAAAAGAAGCATTTGATGAGACGCCTGATTGAGGCTGGAGATTATATTTCCCAAATTGGTTTTGACGAAGCTGGGGCTCTCGATGAGCTTTTGGACAAGGCTGAAAAATCCGTCTACGAAGTGACCAACTTCACCACCTCTCAGCGCTTCGTTGAGATCCGAGAAAAACTGACTGAAGCGTGGGAT
>JAQTMP010000034.1 GCA_028714275.1 Candidatus Paceibacterota bacterium | reverse complement strand
CAGGGACACAATATTACTTTGAAAAATATTATTGTCACAGGCACAATCCAATCAAACGGAGTAAGTAATGGATCAAACGCCGGAAATATTACTATCTACAACGCCACCACCACAAGTATCACGGCGAATGGCCATTTAAGTACGACAGGCAATGGAGGAAATGGAGGTATTATTCTCCTGGCTACATCGACCACGGGTGCTATTACAGTCAATGGCGGGGGAGGCACAGGGAGTGTAGGTAATGGAGGAAACGGAGGAACAGTCAATGCCACTTCCACCACCTCGACTGCTCCAAGTACTCCCATCATTGCGAACGGTGCCAACGCTTCGACTTGTGGCTCTGGTGGAAATGGGGGACACATCAACTTAAGCGATTCAACAAGCTACACGACATCGGTCACGGCTGGAAACGGGGCAGGCTCTTGTGGAGGAAACGGTACTTCTGGTGAGACTTCCTCATATTCTACTCCACCCCCAACCCCACCTTCGGCTCCATACAATCCACCAGCCGAATCCAATACTCCATCAGGTGGCGGAGGTACCAACGAATATGTCCCAGGCGTCACTCACTTTATCTCTCCATTCAACTCACCAATCACTCTCCCAATCAATCTCCCAGGTACTCTCAAACTGCCAACTCTCCCAACCTTTGGCGGGACTTCCACCAATTCCTTCTCTCTCAAGGATCCTCTCTCATTCTTCCTCTTCTCGCCTTTACCTGACCCTATCCCAGCCTTCCTCAAACAATCCCTAGCTTTCAAAAACTTCCTCACAGGCCTCGGTGTCTCATACAGTCAAGACCTAGCCAAGCTCCATACTACTTCACTAACCATTCCACACTTCTCTCCAAGCAAACTCCCTCCAGGTCTCTTTGCCGTCTCTTCTCTTGGTAAAGCTCTCCCATCCACTCTCACCTCAAACACCAAGTATCCACTCATTGAAAGTATTTCCATTCTCCCAGGGGTTTCCCTTGATCTCTCCTTGATCCCAATCGGTAAAGGTAAAGTGACTGGCACCATCACTGGCCGCTCCGTCACTTTCTCCCTCGACAAAACTTCTACTTCCAAAACCCCTCCATACCTTCTCTCCCTTGCTACTCCTTCTGCGCCGGGTACCTACTACTTGACCTCAGCATCTACCCCTATTGTCCTTCAAATCAACATTGTTTCTCCTCCTACTGCTCCAACTAGCCCTTCTTCAGCCAAGCCACCAAATCTATGGCAGAAAGTGCTGAAGTTAGTTGGCGGTTGGTTTGGTAGAAAGTAAAAATTATCAATTATTAATCATTCAATTATTATGTTCAAATTTACAACTGGTATCCTCGACAAAACACGCTTCGCTTCAAATGTCCTGATGCTCATCCTCTTGGTGGGAAACATCTTCTTCAGTATTCAATACAACGAAAACATCAAGCAACAAGCTATCGACAAGATAGCGGCCGATGCTCAGTCTCAGGCTGTCGCTTCTCATATCCAAGTCTCTAGATTCCTCAAGGAATTCATTGATGTTGTCCTCAACACCAAAGGTACTATTGCCTATGCTGACCGAGTCAAACTCGAAAATGACGTGCAGCAGCTCAATGATGCTGATATCCTCAAGCTTTGGAACGCCTTTGTAGCGAGCTCTGATGCTAAATCCGCTCAGGACAATACAGTGAAACTGATGAGTTTGTTGGCTAACAAGATGCTCTAAAAATGTTGAAAAAAGGTAAGCTTTTATTTTTTGCAGTTTTACTACTGACCCTCTTCTTGTATGCAGGAAGTGGTGAGGTTTTTGCGGCTACTGTAAAAAAACTGGCCACCAGCACAAAAGCGACTACCACTAAACCTTTAATCATACCCAGACCTATGGCGACTTCGACTATTCGTTTTCAAATGCCCGTCAATTTGTCTATTAATGGGAGAGGGGACGTGGTGAGGGGAAACATGAATCTTTCGGGGCCCGTGGTCAACTCAATTTCAGGAGGGATCATCTCAGCGTCAAGCACCGTCGATGGCAAGCCTGTATTTTTTACGATCAAAACCGACAGCAACACTATCACTGATCCTAGTTCTTCAGGCGGAGTTGTTGTGGGGAGTGTCATCAATGTTCAGGGCAATTTTGAAAGCTTTTCTCAAGATACTTTGACGATGACAGCCAAAAATATCAGATCTCTCGGGGTTGTAGGCACAAGCACTCTTCCTCAAAATATGATGAATCAAAATGTGATAAACGCAAATAGAGCCGCTGCAGCAGCGAGAGCTTATAATACGGCCATGAGTCGTTCGACTTTCTTAGACCAGTTTTGGGGTTTTGTTAAAAATAGTTTGAGGTGGAAATAAGGTAAAAAATAAAAAAAAGGGGGTAGAATGCTGGTTGATTAGGCGAGGGGAAGTGAAGAAAAGTGATGGAGAGTAGCAGGTGTCCTTTTTCTCAATATGTAATATAAGACATATTTTTTATGCTTTATATTACATATTGAGAAAAAGGACACCACCACCCCTTTTTTTTCTTCACCACCCTTCAACTTTTCTTTAGACTTACTTTCTTTTGATTTTATCTCGCCATGCTAGGATGCTGGGGTAAATGAACAAAAAAAGTAAAGATTTTTACCGCTGTCAGCCTGGCATTAAAGAAATTGCAATGGAATTGGATTTTGAGTACAAACTCCGAACTGCTATTGTTGATGCCAGGATTAAAAGTAGACTTACTCAAGTTGAGCTTGCTAAAAGTCTAGGAACAGACCAATCGACCATCTCCCGTTATGAGGCGGGGATGTCAAATCCGACTATAGCCTTTGCCCAAAGGCTCATCGAAACCCTAGGCCTAAGAATAAGGATAGAGCTTTATTGAGCCTTGGTCGAGAGGCTGGGCGAGCCTAAAAAGAGTTGCAAAAAACACCCCTATTTGCTAGTATATCGAGACACATGACCACAGACACAATTGCTAAAAAATCAGACACAAACACAACTTCCGGGACTGTGATGGACGGCCTTTTCAAGGCTGGGGCGCATTTTGGTTTTATCAAATCCCGCCGCCACCCATCTACCAAGCCCTTTATTTTTGGCGCCAAAAACAAAGTCGAGATTTTTAACCTCGAAAAAACTGAAGAATCTCTCAACGCCGCTCTAGAATTCGTCAAAAAACTAGCTTCCGAAAGCAAACAGATCCTGATCGTAGGAGGCAAAAGTGAGGCTCAGGCTATTGCTCGCAAGGCAGGGGAGCTGCTCGAAATGCCCTTTGTCGCTGGCCGCTGGGTAGGAGGTACTCTCACCAACTTTGACAGTATCCGCAAACGAGTAGAAAAACTCCACGACCTCATTTCCAAACGCGAAAAAGGCGAGCTCGTCAAATATACTAAAAAAGAAAGACTTTTGATTGACCGAGAGATCGACCGTCTGACTGTGCTTTTCTTAGGTCTGACTCCTATGGTCAAAATGCCAGCGGCTATGTTTGTGATTGACTCCAAAAAAGAAGCTATCGCTGTCGCTGAAGCCAAACAAAATAATATTCCGGTCATTGCTCTTTGTGGCTCTGATTGTGATATCAAAAAAGTTGACTACGCTATTGTAGGCAACGACTCATCTATCTCAAGCATCGCTTTCTTTGTAGACAAATTTGTCGAGGCCTACACCAACGCCAAGAAGATCGTTTAATAATATTTAATCTAACGCGCGCTACCGCGCTTTTTAATTTTATGGCCATCACTACCGAACAAATCAAAGAATTACGAGACCTGACAGGTATCTCTATTATGCAGTGTAAAAAAGCGCTCGAAGAGGCTGGAGGAGACAAGGAAAAAGCTTTGGTTTTGCTTCGTCAAAAGGGGGCGGATATTGCCGCTAAAAAGGGGGATCGGACCCTTGGAGCAGGGGCTATAGCGGCATATATTCACTCCACAGGCACTATTGGTGCCATGGTGGAGCTTGTCTCAGAAACAGACTTTGTGTCTAAAAATGAAGAGTTTAAAAAGCTGGCCTATGATATTGCTATGCAGGTATCAGCGACTAGTCCCGTAGAGTCAGAGGCATTACTTGAGCAACCCTTCATCAAAAATCCTGACCTCACTATTGCTCAGTTGATCGAAAGCGCCATTCAGAAGTTTGGTGAAAAGATCCAAGTGGAGCGTTTCGTGCGGTTTGGGGTTCTCGAAAAGTAGAAAACTACTATGACATCTCTATCCATTATTCTCGGCGTATCATTGGCAGGTATTGTGGTGCTCCTAGGCAACAGGCTCCTTCAGCTTCAGACTGGGCGGGCCATTTTCTCTTTTTCTTTTGAGCGAAGCGATAGCTGGCTCAGACGGGTCGGTCTCTGGTTTCATTCTCTTGCCAAGTATTTTTCAGCCCATTCACTTAAAGCTGCCGGACAACGTATATTGACTACGATTGAAGTTTTCTTTATCAAGGGTTTCGTGGCCTTTCACAAATTGATTGGACGCATTTCGCGTCTTATCAAAGGGCCCCGTATTCCTCACAATCGCGGCTCGGTTTCCTTTTTCATTAAGCACATCGAAGATCACAAAAGTAGACAGAAGGCTCCAAATCAGTTATATTTCTAGGCATTCGTCGTCGATGAACAATTGCCACCTTAGCTCAGTTGGTAGAGCAACGCTTTTGTAAAGCGAAGGTCCTCGGTTCAAGTCCGAGAGGTGGCTCAACAATTTTTTTGGGGGAAGAGGGGGAAGTGAAAAGGGGTATTGTGTCTTTTCTCCAATATGTAATATAAAGCATAAAAAATATGCCTTATATTACATATCGCCAAAAAGACATGCTCACCCACACTCCTTATTTCACTGAGAAATTTTTGAGGTTGAAGTAGTTGAAGCTGTTGAAGTTGTCGCGCCAACGTTGGGGCCAGTGTTAGTACTTGTGGATGTGCCCGGCGGTGTGCTTGTGACCGCCTTAGCATGCTGCTGGTCAAGCTGTTTTAGGGCAGGCACGATTTTTTTCATTTGATCTATATCAATAAAGCCATAGTAGACTTTTTCACCCACGACGATGGCGGGCAGCTGGTTGCCTATCTTGTACATGGATTTCATGGTTTCAACCAATGACAGGCCAAGATCATAATCAAAAGAATAAATGCGCACCTCTGGGTATTGTTCACGGAGATAGGTGAGGACGTAGCTCATTTTTTGACAGTCGGGGCATTGATCTGCTTTTGAATAAAAATAGAGAATGGAAACCGGCTTGAAAGGACAGCGCTGGCCAAGCTGCTGCATCAAAAGAAAATCTTTTATTTCAAGGATAGAATAATATGTCTTGAGCTGGATGAGGTCGGGGTTGGAGCTGTCATTTTCTTCCATATATGAAAGCTTGGTGGCCAGAGTGCCGAGCTCATCCGAAAGGACCGATTCGTTCACATTTTTGCAGGTGCCTTCCTTGAGAAGGTCAAACTGTGTCTCGGACGAAAGCAGGTCGAGAGAGATGCGATCCTGGATGGCTTTGACATTTTCAACTCGCTTGGCATCCATTATGTTATTGATATAGAGAGCCGTTCCAAAAATAGTGACGGTAATCACTAGAGTAATAACGTATTTTTTCCATTCAAACTGGGGTCGTTGGTGTTGGTCCATATTTTTTTAACGCCAAGGCGCTGTCTTGGAGAGAGTAGTATTATAAACTGATTTGATCAGCCAGAAAGGGGCGATAAAAGAATAAAAGAAAAGGAAATAGAATGTATCTATACCGAGGCGGGTCTTACCGGTCGCGATCTTTTGGCCGTACATGATGATGGCCACTGTCAGGAGCCAGAGGCCAACCCCGATCACCAGCAGGGCGCTAGTGTTGACAAAAAACCAATCAAAACTCAGAGAAGCAAAAGTCGGCATTTTGAAATACGCACCGATAGCCTGATAGCGGACAATCTGGTCGTGGATTGAGATACCAAAATGGATCAAGCCCAGGCCAATCAGGACAAGGGTACTGATCACGCCAAAAATAGTCATGGGCAACACAATCATACCAAGGTGTCCGTACTTCTTTTTAAAAACCATGTCGCGGTAGTCTACGAGATTGGAGAGAAAGCCGCTTGTCCAGCGCACACGCTGTCTGTAAAGTTTTTTAATGGTGTTTGGTCCGACGGTGAAGACAAAGGCTTTATGGGCATTCACGATTTTCATATGGTGTTTTTGCATGCGGAAAGCGATTTCGAGATCTTCGGTATTGTGAGCATGCCTGTAGTTTCCAATTTTCTTAAAGACCGCCAGCCGGAAAAAAGAAAAAGGTCCGGGAGTGACGTTGATGGCGTCGAGCATACCGCAGACCTTCCTAACAAAGATACCCAGGTTGTATTCCGCTTTTTGGATTTGACGGATGATGTTGGATGAATGACTGATCACTACCGAGGGTGTCACGGCCATCACTTCTGGGTTTTTGAAATAGTTGGCAATACGGCTCAGAGCCTCACGATCGGCAAATGAGTCGGCATCTAGACAACCAACTATTTCACTGGTGGTTTTTGAAAGGGCAAAATTGAGAGCGGTGTATTTGCCGCCATTTTCTTTGTGGTAGACCTCGATCTGAGGATGCCCGACAAATTTATCTATGACGGCACCTGTATTGTCTTTGCTGCCGTCATTGATGATTAAAATTTTTAATTTATCTGCAGGGTAGTTGAGGGAAAGGAGAGATTTGATGGTGCCGTCGACGGTTTTTTCTTCATTAAAACAGGGCACGATGACAGTAGCGGTGGGGTAGGTATCATTGCGCGACTGGCTTAAAGTTTGGTCCATTTCCTCTTCCCGAATAGTCTGGCGTTTGCCTATAAAGGTCACCAGCAAAAAAATCTGGAAATAGAGTATTCCAAACATAGTGACATAGGAAAGCGTGTCAGAAAGAGGCTTGAATGAAGATGCAAATAGAGACAACAGGCTTGTCATAGGGATAGCTAGTATTGTACGTCATTTTGGCCTATTTAGCAACCGCGCTTATCAGTCATTTTTAGGACAAAAGTAAAGGAAAAACCAGGGCGCTGTGTAGCAACGCACTGGTTTTTTTAGGGGAACTTTTGGTCACAGCCGGCTACTTCGCCTATTTCCATAATAGGAGATTGACCAGGCGACACATCCAGAGATGGCAAGCCCTGCCACCAATTGCCAGGCCGTGCTCGGTTCGGGGACACTTTGAAAAACAAACGCCGCAGCAGAGCCGTAGCTGTCTCCCACGCCTGGAGTGCCATTGTCATTGACGTTGACGCTCAGACCCGTTATGACTTGGTCACCCAACTGTTGGAGCTGGTCCGTCGGTACCTGGAAAACCAACGCAAAGATATTTCCCTGGTTGCCGGCAATGGTGTTGCCGAGAGTGTCGGTACGGATAGCGGTGCTACCCATCTGATCATAGAAGGCGAAGCCTCCCGATGTCTGAAATATTTGAGTCAGATCAAATCCAAGCGGACCAACAACGGTGCCTCCCGGAGCACTTGCAAGAAAGTAGGAATTGAACCAGGTAATATTGCTGGAATCTATGGTGTTGAAAGCCAACGGGTGGCTGTTGCTGAGGTACATCGTTTCTCCCACCCAGATGGAGGCCTGGGTCCCGGAAAGAGTTACGAAGTTGGAATACAGACTACCGTTCCGAACGATGTCGTCTGGGGTGAAGGGACTTGCCGAGGCATAGGCTTGGACGACCAAGTTGCCGACGGGGTCTTGTGCCGAAGCGTTCAAACAGAGAATGCTGAGTACGATGGCGATGACAAATTTCATATTAAATCCTCCTTTAGGATTGTTTGAGTCTGTTCTGACTATATAGTAATAAAAGCCATATGTCAATGGGCTTTTTTTGGATTTTTTGGTACAATAGTAAGACAAATATGGCAAAAGAGGCAAAAGAAAAACGTGATACCTATGGCGCCGAAGCCATCACTGTCCTAGAAGGTCTCGAGCCGGTCCGCAAGCGACCAGGTATGTATATTGGTACGACTGGCCCTGAGGGTCTGCACCATTTGATCTGGGAAATCTTCGACAACTCCCGCGACGAAGCCATGGGTGGTCATTGCAACCGCATCGAGGTAGCTCTTTTGCCTGATGGGTATGTGCGCGTGGTGGACAATGGTCGCGGTATCCCTGTGGATATTCATTCGAAAACCAAAGTTTCTGCTCTTGAGACTATTATGACGACACTGCATGCTGGGGGAAAGTTTGGAGGGGAAGGCTACAAAGTGTCTGGCGGTCTCCACGGGGTGGGAGCTTCGGTGGTCAACGCTCTCTCCATTCATACAAAAGTAAATGTTCACAAAGAAGGTCTGGTCTATACTCAGGACTATAAAATTGGTAAACCTCAATACAAAGTCAAGCCAGTTGGCAAGACTAAAAATCACGGCTCGGTCACGCTTTTCAAAGCTGATGCGGAAATTTTCAAAGAAGGCATTGAATACGACTGGACCAAAATCTATACCCATCTACGTCAGCAGGCCTACCTTGTCAAAGCTCTCGAGATCAACGTGCTCGATGCCCGCAATCTTGGCGGTGATGAAAAAACCAAGAATAATAAAGTCAAAGCTCTTGAAAAAGCTCTCGCCGACGAGGAGACTATGTATCTTAAAGACGAGGGTATCGACATGCCAAGCATGACTTTCTTTTTTGAGGGAGGTCTTCGTTCGCTGGTGGCTTTTTACAATCAAAGCCAAAAACCGCTTCACAAAAATATTTTTTATGTGGAAAAAGAATTTAAAGCGGCTGGCACTGGCAATGAATCAAAAGACGTCAATGTGGAAGTAGCTCTCCAATATGTCGACGATATCAATCCAAAGATTGTGGCTTTTGCCAACAATACTTACAACAG
>JAQTMP010000033.1 GCA_028714275.1 Candidatus Paceibacterota bacterium | reverse complement strand
CGGTGGCCCGCGCTGCATGCAGGGAGCCCACCAGATCACATTGGGTGATAAAGAGCACGTCCACCCCCTGGCGGATGGCACAATGCCCCAGCGCCTGGGCGAGATGGCTCTTGCCGGTGCCAAAGAGCCCGACGATCAGGACAGGTGCCTGCTCCTGCAGGTAGCGACCCGTAGCCAGATCATGCACCAGAGAGCGGTTCAGGTTCAGTAACCGGTCAAAGGCGAAGTCTTCCAGGGTTTTGTGATTCCGGAAGTGGGCCTGACGCAGGAGGGTGTCGAATTTCCGTTGGTCCCGGCGGGCCGCTTCATCCTGCAGGAGCATGGCGAGGAACTCGGTATAGGCCATTTGACCATCCACCGCTTGGCGATTACGAGCTTCCAGGGAATCCAGGATACCGGACAGGCGCAGGGCGCGAAGATTACTGCTCAACTCTTGGGTTTGCATCAGAATTCCTTTCAATGAAATAGCGTAGCGCTGTCGCGCAGGAAGCGACCGCCACTGGTATAGGTGCTTCCGGATTCGGGAGTTACGGGCGACAACGGCTCTTGATCCAAGCCTTTCTTGAGGATCTGAGCGATCGCCCCATAACGCGGATTACTGAAGCGCAAAGCCCGTGCGCAGGCCGCCTCCAGCCGTTGAGGGGTGTGCTTGTCCCGGAGTCGCAGGATGTTCTGTACGGTGCGCAGATTGACCAGCACGCGATCGGCAAAGAGCTGGTGAACGACGCCGTAACAGTGCGGTCCGATAGCCTCCGCCATCCGCAGGCACCACTGGATATCCTGACTCTGCCAGGCCTGTGCTTCTGGCGGCATGTGGTCGGCCACGGTGGAGGCGGTGCCGTGCTGGAACAGCCGGGGATGGGTGGCGACTAATTCATGTTCCTGGTAAATCCGGATAGTAGTATCGGTAGCCCGCAGCCAGAGCTGTTGTCCTATCAGACGGAAGGGAACGGAGTAGAAGCAATAGGCGTATTGGACGTGAGCATCCCGGTGCACCTTGGGCTGCTTCCACTCGGAGATCTCGGGAGGCGTCTCCGGTAGGCGCTGCAAGAGGGGTTTCTCCACCTCGACGAACTGGGTGAGAGGCGCCTGACGGGTAGTGCCGTGAATTCGATGGCCCGCCTCTGTTCGGATCCACTCCTGAAGCTGGCGATTGGCATCGTCGCGGTCACGGAAATCGCGCAGGGGCAGGAAGGCTTTTTTGATAAATTTGACCCCTGACTCCACGATTCCTTTTTTGGCAGGATCATGTGGAGGGCAAGCATCGATCTTGAACAGGTATCCTTCGGCGCATTCAGCATAAGAACGCTGGACCGTGGGGTCGTTGATGCAGGCCTTGGTGATGGCGCACTTGGCGTTATCAATGATGATTCGACCCGGAACACCACCAAACCATTGGAAGGCATGGCGGTGACAGGCCAGCCAGGTCATCGTCGTCTGATTCCAGACAATCTCGGCATACTGATGCCGGGACCAGCAGAGGGTCATGACGAAGAACCAGGTCTTGCGGATCTCTCCGGTCACCGGATCGATCATGGCGGGGCCAGCGCCGAAGTCCACCTGCGCGGCCTCGCCGGGTGCAAAAATGAGGCGCATAGTGGCATCGGGCACCTTCACCGGTGCGACACGCAGCAGCACGCGACGCACTGCAGAGTAGCTTCCGGTGTACCCGTGATTGCGCACCAGGGCAGCGTGAATGGTAGTGCCCTGTATGCCTTCAGCAGCCCACTTGGCGATTTGCTCCTCATGGTCTTTGAGGGTGGACACACACTGGGCAGGCACGGCCTGCTGGCGGTGCTGCTGCAGGATGGCGAGCGCGCAGTCGTCGGGTAAAGGCTGCTGGGGATCGAGCCAGCCGTGCTGCGCAGCCTGATTACGTAGGGCACCCAGTTTCTTGCGCCCCATGAGTCCGGAACGGGCGATCTCTCGGTCCCGATCCCCTTGGCGCATCCGCACCAGGATTTGGCGAATCGTAAACATCTCAAACCTCCGATTACTCATGGTCACCCCCCAAAAGCTGGGAGGGTAACCGATCCAAGGGAAGTTCAAGACCCTACTGAAGCACTATGTGGGTGGCGCCATTACGCCGACTCCGAACTGGCTCCTTTATGCCGATCCGGAAGTGGCGCCATTACGCCGATCCCAAGGTGGCGCCATTACGGCCGACTACGGTTTGGCTCCATATTGCCGATCCGTGACACCGTACGCGCCTTGACGAAACCTTGCCGCACCCGATGCAGCGAAAGAACCGCTTGCTGCTCTACATTCTTGACCGGGACGAATCGCATCGAAGGGCGGCTAACTGCCTCGCAGATGGCCTCGGCATCAGCCGCATCATTTTTGTTGCTCTTCACATAGATCTTTACGAACTGGGGCGCCATCAGCTTGACCGTGTGACCCAAGGATTCCAGTTTGCGTGCCCAATGATGCGCGCTGCCGCACGCTTCCATACCAACCAGACACGGCGAGAGATTCGCAAAGAACGTCGCCACCCGATCGCGACGGAACTGCTTGCGAAGGACAACCTTGCCCCGGGAATCCACGGCGTGCACCTGAAATACGTTCTTCGCCAAATCTATGCCAATCGTCTTAATCTCCATTTGCAGACTCCTATTGCGCGCGTAGTGAGGAAAACCCTTACTATGGCACATCAATGCCGCTATAGGGTGGGGACGTCCATCCCATTGCTTACGGCCGAACGGCGAATATGAGTTGAAGGTGCCCTATGACACCGACGACGAACTGGATAAAGCCGTGAATGAAGTTGCTGACCAACATCGCCAGCAGTGCAGACGCCCGGCACTGCTTCTCCGAGAGCGAGGCTCGCATGGAAGGAACCGATCGACACTGGTGATGCTCGTGGCTTAAGTCGGTTGGCTGTTCCATTGCTCCCCGGACCTCGTTTCCTGCTTTTTAACGTCACCTGATGGTGCACCAAAATGGTTCAAATCACATGATAATGCACCATCATAAATTCATAGGACAAGAAAAATAAAAACCGCATTATTAAAAATCAATTATTATTCAAGATCTTAATTTTATTTAAGAACTGGCACGATATTTGCTTACTTTTCGGTGATGTTAAATATTGCACTAATCAGGAGAATTGCATTTGTCTGCTATCAGAAAACCCTTACTCAGTAAATTTCGTTGCTTGCCCAATTAAGGTATCAGATATGAGTTATGTTGAGAGGCCGCAGCCTATTGACGCTGCAGTTACCCCTCGTTTCGTCGGCCCCGCGACGTTTATGAGACTTCCCTTGTATTCTTCCCCAATTGGGCTGGATGTTGCACTTACGGGTGTGCCATTTGATGGAGGAACAACCAATCGCGCAGGAGCTCGTCAGGGGCCACGCGAGGTTCGCAACCAGTCAACTCTAATTCGACGGACGCATCATGCTTCGGGGATTTCTCCATATGATCTTATTAATGTCGCTGACATTGGTGACGCTCCCACAAATCCGTTTTCTATTGAAACTTCTTTGCAATTAATCGAGGATTTTTTTAAAGATATAAAATCATCTGGTGCCATACCCATTACTGTGGGTGGCGACCATTTGATCACCCTGCCTATTTTGCGTGCTTTGGCCCGGGAAGCGCCTATCGGATTGATTCACTTTGATGCCCACTCGGATACGAATGATTCTTATTTTGGCGGTAGTCGCTATACCCATGGAACCCCTTTCCGAAGGGCTATCGAAGAAGGTTTGTTGGATCCAAAAAGAGTTATTCAACTTGGAATTCGTGGTTCCTCCTATGATGCTAATGAGCTCCAATGGGCCAAGGAGCAAGGCGTAACTATACGCTATATCGAAGATATCATGGCAACTGGTCTGGATGCGATCATGGACGAGGCGATCGCAGTGGCGGGAGAGGAAAGAGTATATCTGTCTTTTGATATTGATGTAATCGATCCCTCCATGGCACCTGGAACTGGCACGCCAGAAATTGGCGGTTTAACCACTCGTGAAGCGCAGTTGATGTTACGGCGGCTGCAGGGAGTAGACATTATAGGAGCGGATGTTGTTGAAATTTCTCCTCCTTTCGATATGTCGAACATGACGGCGCTTGTTGGGGCAACGCTTATGTTTGAGATTTTGTGCTTGGTTGCAAGTCGACATCAGTCCGGCTCTGGATATGGTCATGAATGACGGACATGAATTCGATGCAATCTTGGGATGGATGACGAATGAGCAGCATCTCGCGGCATTAAAAGAAGAGCAGACACAGGAGGGGGGGCGTTTCTGTGGGAAAACGGTGTTGGTAACAGGGGCTGGGAGTGGCATAGGATTTTCTGTTTGCGAGGCTTTTGCCCGAGAGGGAGCCGCAATAATTGCAAACGACCTGCCAACCCAAGCTAACCTTATGGTACTGAAGAGTAACATTGAGGCACGGGGAGGCATCTGCACTATCCGGACGGGTGATGTTTCAGATCCGAAAACGGCTACAGAAATTTTTGCTTCTATCGAGAGGCTTGATGTCCTGGTAAATAATGCTGGATATCTGGATGAAGTCCCGCTGAACGAAATGACAGATACACAGTGGGACAAAATGATCAAGGTGCATCTATATGGAGCGTTCTATTTTGCTCGTTGGGCGGTGAAACTTATGCGTCTCCAACGATTTGGCCGCATCATAAATATTGCCTCTGATCTTGGTCAAATCGGCTGCAAGAATCTAGCGCATTATAGTGCTGCTAAAGGTGGGATTATCGCCTTTACTAAAAGTCTCGCACGAGAATTAGGAGGGCAGAATATTTTGGTAAATGGTGTAGCACCAGGAGGTATTATGACACCTTTGGTTGCCCGACTTGGAAACGAATATATTGAGGAAGAAGCAAAATTATACCCACTAAATAGATTGGGAACTCCTTCTGAGATTGCTGAGGTGATTTTGTTTCTTGCATCAAGCGCGGCGACATTCATGACCGGTCAAATTATCGGCGTAAACGGTGGTGGCGTAATGAATGGTTGAAGATTATGAAGAATTAAATAATATTAGCTGGAGAAAGATATGGGATTCTTAGATCTGATAGGTTATGACCGCCATGGTGCGGTAACTGAAGTCGCAACAACACTGAATAAGGGTCGTTTAAATACCTATGGCGTTACGCTTGCTGCACTAGGCTTTAATGCGCCAGCCTGGGTAGCAGCATCGTCGATGTCAGTGCTCTACGCAATGGTGGGACATGCGGCACCACTCGCGATCGTTGTCGCATACTTTTTCCCAATGTTGATTCTAGCATTTTGTCTTGTTTATCTGGTTCGTGAGGCTCCGTCTGCGGCTGGTGTGTTTACTTATGTCGAGCGTTTCCTTCATCCTGGCATGGGAACTGTTCTTGGATGGACCTATACGGTAATGGCTGCGACAGTCGCGCCCATGACTGCGGTGATAGGAGCAGAATACATTCAAGCGTTATTTCCTTCCTTAGCAGGTGATATTCAGGCGCGTATCATTGGTACTGCTATGTTATTGTTGTTTTTTTTGATTAGCTTACGTGGTATAGTGCTGACAGCAAAGATCGCTGGACTTTTTTTGGTTTTTGAGATAACTGTTGTGTCTGGTCTCGGCCTATGCGGTATTTTTGACCCGCAAGTGCACAATCTGTCATTTGCTAGTCTTTATTCTGTTAAAGCTGCTGGTGGTTGGGGATCTCTGGGCGCTGGCTTATTATTTGGCCTTTGGATGCTTGCAAATTTTGATTCTGCAATAAATTATATAGAAGAAGCTAAAGTCCCAGTCCGTACAGTGCAGCGATCTCTCTTGCTGGTTTTATCTTTGGCCTTTTTAATCTACAGTTTAGCAGCTATTGGTTGGCAATATGCTGTTCCTGTTGGTAAACTTGCACAAATTGTTGAAGATGGAAATAGCGGACCTATTGCCGCGATAGCAAATATTTATTTGCCACAATCGCTTTCTTGGATTGCGCTCTTTGTTGTTGTTACGTCAGCCTGCGCTGGAATGCAGATTTCATTAAATTCTGGTGCAAGGACGATGTACAGGATGAGTTCAGAGGGGCACTTACCTGAAATGTTTGGCAAAACAAACAAACACAAGGCGCCTTTTGTATCTGTTGCAAGCATCGTTGCTTTTGGTATTTTGATGGTCTGGATCAAGCCGCTTGCCAAAATTATCTTTTATTATGATGCAGTCACTATAACTCTAGTTTTAAGCTATGCCTCGATGTTGGCCGCTGCGATCAGGCTGTTCTGGATGAAGCATAGCGCTGGTGTAGCTACTATGCTTTCTATTCTTCCGGTATTTTCAATATTCATTATCTTGTATGTCGGCTACAGCGCTGGAATATCGCCGGGAAATCTTTATGAGGCTTGGTATATCGGTGCCGCCGTTATTGTCATTGGTACTATCTTGGCCTTCATGAAGAAGCGTAATCTTCGGTACAAGAACAGAGTTGTGATGGGAGCTGCGGATGATTGAAGTTGACCTCAGTGGGCGTGTAACCGTCATTACTGGCGGAAGTAGGGGGATTGGTCTGGGCCTTGCGCGCGCATTCCGTGATACCGGTACGGATTTGCACATTGTCGCCAACGACGATTCAATTAGTGGGGTCGTGCGAGAGCTTGGTGTAACTGGTCATCAAGCCGATATTGCGATTGAAGCCGACTTACAGTCCTTCATGCCTTCTATTCCGCAGATTGACATACTAATTAATAATGCAGGTCTTGAGAGATTAACACCCCTCACAGATTCCAGTGCCGAGAATGAGGCAATATTCCGGCGGATCATTGATGTAAATGTTACAGGAACATTTCTGGTTACTCGCGCAGCGTTGCCGAAGATGTCTTCAGGAGGACGAATTATTAGTACTTCCTCGGTTTGGGGGCGTATTGGGGAGCCTCTATTCAGTGCATACGTTGCGTCAAAACACGCCATTATAGGTATGACTAAAACTTGGGCTAAGGAGTTGGGGCCGCGTGGGATTACCGCCAATGCGATTTGTCCCGGTTGGGTACGTACAGAAAGCTCACTTCGCTCGCTGGCGAGTTTGGCCGATCGTTCTGGCGTACAAGAAGAAGTGCTTCTTGAAAGTATCTTAAATAACCAGGCGTTACCAGGGATTATGGAGCCATATGATATTGCAGGCGCCTATATTTTTCTTGCCTCAAAGCTTGCAAGTAATGTAACAGGACAAACGTTTTGCGTCGATCGTGGCGAGGCACCATGGTAAAATTACAGTCTAAATAGATAAGGAAGTTAATGATGATTGATAGTGTTTTCATGGCCGATCTAAGCTGGGTAGAATTCAAACAGAAAATTGAAAATAAAGCTGTTGTTCTCCTGCCATTAGGCGCGACAGAGCAACATGGTCCGCATTTGCCGCTCAGCGTAGATGTGTTACTACCAACTGCTGTGTGCGAGCAGGTTGCTCGTGAGGTCAATGGCATTGTTGCACCTGCTTTGCCCTATGGGTGTCGCTCACAGCCAAAAACAGGTGGCGGTGAGGGATTCCCTGGAACTACTAGCTTGGATGCAAATACATTTTCACTGGTGGTTCGTGATGTTGTACGTCAACTCATTAAATCTGGAGTAAGGCGTTTAGTTTTAGTAAATGGACACTTTGAGAACTATGTTCCGGCGACGGAAGGAGTAGACATGGCCTTGCGGGAATTGCACCACGATGGCATCACCGATGCTAAAATTGTGCGACTTGCTTACTGGGATTTTATCACGCAAGAGACGCTTGATCGGGTCTTCCCTAATGGTTGTCCAGGCATTGAACTTGAGCATGCCAGTTTGATGGAGACCTCGCTGATGCTTTTACTGAAGCCTGCTTTAGTTATGATGGAGAAGGTCCCATCGGATGGCCCAGCCTGTTTTCCACCTTACGATATTTCCCCTGTGCCGGAGAATTTTGTGCCTGCATCAGGTGTTCTGTCCGTGGCGCATGGTGCGAGCTTAGAGAATGGTCGATTGCTATTTGACGAACATGTCGAAAGAATTGTTGATTCTTTAACGCATATTTTTCAAGAAAGCTGATTTTATAAATAAAATCACTTGAATTGGCTCTTCGTCAGATTGAGTGGGTAGGGGGTAGGATGCAACGGCTCCATTGCATCCCGAATAGGAGTTAGCTGATGGTCCCGGAAGAGTTGTTTTCTCTGGCGTTAGGGTTGGTACCGCCGTGGTTGGTGGACGATGTGACCTTCCAAGTGGAGGAGAAGCGCCTGGATCTGCACATCAACTTTCCCAAGGGCAGTCGCTTTGCTTGCCCCGTCTGTGGTGAGGAGCGTCCGGTACATGACACCCGTGAACATACCTGGCTGCACATGGATTTCTTTCAGCATGAAGCCTATCTCCACGCCCGTGTACCCCGTGTGATGTGCCCGGAGCATGGGGCGCATCAGATCCCTGTTCCTTGGGCGCGGGAAGGCTCGCGTTTCACCCTGCTCTTTGAAGCGCTAATCATGACCCTGGTGCGGGAGATGCCGGTATTGACGGTAGCCCGCCTGGTCGGCGAGACCGACACGCTCCTGTGGCGGGTGATTGACCATTATGTGCCCGAAGCCCGTACCAGAGTGGATATGGCCCATGTCCATGCCGTCGGCGTCGATGAAACCAGCAGTCGGCGCGGCCATGACTACATCACGCTCTTCGTAGATCTGGAAGCTAGGCGACTGCTGTTTGCCACCCCCGGTAAGGACGTCTCCACTTTTGCGCGATTTGCCACAGACCTTGAAGCCCATGGGGGCAGCGCAGAAGCTGTCACGGACGTCAGCATGGACTTGTCTCCCGCCTTCCAGAAAGGGGCTAAAGAGCATCTTCCCAACGCCCAGGTGACCTTTGATCGTTTCCACCTCATGAAGCTCGTCAACGAGGCCGTGGACGCGGTACGCAGGAGCGAAGCATTTACCCAGCCAGACCTCAAAAAGAC
>JAQTMP010000032.1 GCA_028714275.1 Candidatus Paceibacterota bacterium | reverse complement strand
TATTCCTAACTTCCTTGCTGCTCTTGTACAACTTCCGTTACATCCTTTTAATGTTTGCAGTATCTTTCGTATTGAATGTCTCATTCCCCAATTCTACTAAAGTCGCATATGTGGTGTCAGATTAAGTAGGCTATTGCGGGACTATTTTCTCCGCTATAATAGAATCATCATGTTTAAGCATACCGAAGAATGGGCTGATATATCAGACGAGGTGTCAGCCGTCGAGCAAGAAAAAAATGAGGCGATCTCCGCTGCGGCTTTAGAATACGAAGGTGAACTATTTACCGCTCACAGCCACGCCGAAGCTTTTCTTTTACTTGAAAAGGCCAGGCCAAATTTTATCGATAGCGAGGTGCACGATGGTTTTATCACCACCACAGGTAGATTTGTCGACAGAGACGAAGCTCTCGAAATCGCCAAACAAACCCAACAGGTTTCTCCCAGCAGGCTAAAGCGTGGAGAAAATGTGTTGGATAGTAAAGAAATAAATTGGTTTGAGAGGAAATAACCGTAAACAAAACCCCTCGCATTTAAATGCGAGGGGTTTTGTTTTGGACTAAATGACCGGACCGGCCCGAAAACATAGAAATTTACAAACTTATGCGTGACTGTGAGTTTGATGGTAGGACTGCTCGGCAAGAGCACCCCAAATACCAAGAATAGCAATAACGGCTCCAACAAGAGTCACGTTTGTCACCATACCTGCCACACTAAGGCCAACATAGCCGGATAGTACGATCCATAGCCCCAAAATGAAGTTTACCCAGTGTTGCCACATATATTTGTAGTTAAAAAGCTTATAATGCGACCTTTATATCCTATACGACGGACAACTGGAAGGAGAATGACAGGAGGTTTGAGGCTGAAAAAGACAAGTCAAAAACTAGGCAAAACCAGGAAAATAGTCTGTTTTAATTTTCCACCACGGCACCCCCAGACCTTTAAGAGTTTTTTTGAAGGCTTGGACCATACCTCTAGGCCCAGAGATATAAAAGACTCGTTCCTTGTAGTCTGGGACTTCACTAACAATCAGAGCTGCATTGATCGGTCTGTTGTACATACCAGGAACTTGGGTTGGATTGTTGGTGAGGGCATAGACGGTTTTAAATCCGATTTCTCTTTCAGCCTGATCAAAGACGTCTTTGTACACAACTTCATCGAGAGTTTTGTTGGAATAAAATAATGTAGCCGTGCGACTATCTTTTTTGTCGACTAAATATTGCACCATGCTTCGGAAAGGGGTTACCCCAATTCCGCCAGCTATAAACACTAATTTTTTCTTTTTATCTTTTGGCAAAACAAAATCCCCAGCTAGATGGGAAACGGAAATCGTATCATTTACTTTCATTAAGCCTAAAGCTCGCTTGTAGGTACTAGCGGGCTCATAAAATTTAACTCCAAGGCGGACCTCATCCTCTGTCGGGGAAGAAGCCACTGTAAAATATCTTCGATTGCCACGATTGTCTGCAAAACGGTGTCCCAGAGTCCACTCAAGATATTGACCGGGTCGAAATGAAAAGGCTTGATCAGAGGCAAAAATAAATTCATATAAATCTGCGCCGATTTTCTTTTTTTCTAAGAGGGTTAAAATAAAACGGCCTTTGGGGCTGACAAAATAGACGAAAATGTTACCGATAAGCAAGGCAATCTCAGGCGTAAAGTAATAAGAACCGATATGAATGTTTGGAGCAAAAAGGAATCCCACTACGGCTCCATATAGGATGCGCAAGACTCGGCTAGGCGGCATGGTCAAAGGCTCAGTGAGCATGACGAAGGCCAAAAAGAAGAAAGATGAATGAAGGAGAGTTTGCACTATGGGTGTAAGATAACTTTGAGACGAAGAGGTGAGAGCAATGGTAATAAACGAAACAAGAGTGAAACTCCAAACAAGATCAAAACGATGAATCTTGCGGACAATCAAAAGACCGCCGATTACCACAAAGGGTAATAGAGCCAGATTTCCCGCTACCCACCAAGTGGCTGATTGGCCGATCACAAGAGCCGACAAAGCAATCCCAAAAGCGGCGGGGTTGAAAATATGTTTTTTGCCTATAGCAAAAATATATTTAGAACCCATGGCCCACGCCGAAGCAAAAATAATAAAACCAAGACCCGTGTAGTCTATAGAGGTGATGGGAGTAATAATAAGTGCCAAAATCAAAGCGGTGATGTAAACAGACTCACTGTTTGGAGTCACCCTAAAAGCTTTAGCAAAAATAAAATTACTAACCAGACAAGCTAGAGTAATAAAAAAAGTAGAAAATAAAAGGGCTTCTGGGCTATAGGGCAAAATTCCCAAAAAACCAAAACCTAAAGAAACCAATAAAAGCCCCACTAGATAATAGAGCACCAATCGGTACATGGTTATCTTGTTCAGAAAATTATCAACGTAGGTGAGCATAAATTTTTACTAGTTTAAGCTTGGGCAAGGGCCGAAGCTAGAGATTGTCTAAAGGCTTGGCTTGAATCGCTGGCCCCAGAGACAGTATCGACGTTGGCATTTTGAGCACTGATAGCCTCTTGTTTAAGAATGGGCATAGCGTAATTGTTGATCCGGATCGAAGTCCCTCGGTCGCTTGGGTGTTGGAGAAAAATGACATCAGCAAGCGCCCCATTTTGGATGACGGCCTGGACCTGAATGTTGCCATAGTAAGCATCAGCGGCACTGCCTGTATATGTCCCATCTGCGTACTGGCCGGCAGGTTTTGGAGCGGGGGTTGTTGGTGTCGTATTTGTTTTAGTGACCACCTTTGGGGATTTTACTGTAGTTGCAAGAACGGTTTTTTTCGGAGGCGGTAGAGATGAAGTTTGGTTTGTGGCTAAACTAGGGCTAGAATCGTTTGCTGAGGCTAGAGGGCTGGGAGTATTCGAAGGGGAGGTGTTACTTTGAAAAAAAGCATAGATAATAGATACCAGAATAAGCCCGGTTGAGACCAGCAGTTTTTTACCCGTTCTATTAGGTGTGGAATTTGTGCGATAGTTTTTCATTGGGTTTTTGTATAATGCTCAAAGTTAGTGGTCATAGTGGCCATGCCTGTGTGATCTATGGCATAACCTTCAAATCCTACTAATTTTTCGATGAAATTGATGCCCTCTTTGCCCATGGCAAAAGCGGCAGTGGCGAAGCGATCGGCCTCCAGAATATTTGGTCCAATGACGGTGAGACTGACAATGTCGAGGAGTTTTTTTTCTGGCATATGTGGATTGTAAATATGTTGTCCTCGAACCGATGTGCCAGACGTCGCCACTCCTTTATGGTGTGGGTAAATTACTTTGATAATGTCGGCAGGTTTAAAAGGATGGCGAATGCCGATGCTCCACTCCTTGCCTTGGCCATTCAGCCCGTGAGACTGAATGTCACCACCGACGTCAACATAGAAGTTTTTATAACCTTTTTTTAGCAAAAGGTCTGCGGCGTTTTGGATTGACCAACCTTTTACAATACCCGAAGGATCAAGTGACCCGTCGGGTTTTTTGATATCAAAAAACCCGACGGTCTGTTCTTTGGTTTTTTCCGCCAAAGCAAAAACCTCTTTCATTTGAGAGCTGCAATTGTCCTTGGAAACTTCTCCTCGATTGATCCTCATGATCTCACTCGTGTCTTTGTAGGTACTAAACTGTGCATCAACAGAGGTGAAATACGAGAAAATTTCTTCGAAAATTTCAGAGGTGACCTGCGGGTCAACGATCTCAAGGGTGATATGCATACCCATAATAATGCGAGTTTCAGTCATATAAATTGCGCTCTGTGCCTGTAGTACGCAGGCAAAAGGCTTTTATTTCAGTCTTAAAACGATCGAATACCGTAGGCTTCTATGGTGTTTCCAGTTATTTTGCCCGCAATGTAGACTTTTGCTCCGATAGAGATGGTTGAAAGGTCAAAACCAGGTGGAGGAGTCACAATCCAAGTACCATCATCAGTGTCCTTGTCCTTATCATTATGTGAGACCACAAAACTATTGTTTTGATTTGATATAGATACAACCGTGTCGCGGATCACCCCTTGAGCCTGGTGCGAATCGTGAATAGCCTCGTACATTCCTCCAATCACCGGTAGCTCGCCCAGCTCTTCCTTTCTCAGTAGGGTGCTATGGAGGGGTGTAAAAGTGACTAAAAAACTAAAGCCTACGGTGATGATGAGAGCATAGACAAAGATTCG
This sequence comes from Candidatus Paceibacterota bacterium, assembly GCA_028714275.1. Classification (NCBI taxonomy): domain Bacteria; kingdom Bacillati; phylum Minisyncoccota; species Minisyncoccota bacterium. The sequence continues at coordinate 4,852 of JAQTMP010000032.1, read as the reverse complement.
GATTAGGGGCAGTCTGTATCCAAACTTGAAATAACGAACTAGTCCTTCGAGAATAAATAGCAAGATGATCGTAAAAATAATTGTTCCCCAAGGAAATAATTCTAGAAAAGTGAAAAGGCCACGATTGCCAAAACCAAGCAAAAATTGTTGCCCGCTTTCATGAATACTAAAAAAGACAAAACTCAAGACAAAAGCCAGCAAGGAGAAGTCGACAATGGCTAGGACAATGAGGCCGCCCAATCTAAGGAGAAAGTGCAACTTCGAGTACATAGTAATTTCTTGACTGTGTATTTTGTCAAAAATTTGTTTTTTAAAATTGTTGTTCATAGGGTATGTGTTTTTTTAAGGCTTCACGGGCTCTCTTTAGGCGGATGCCAACCGTGCCGATAGGGATGTGAAGGACATCCGCAATTTCTTGATAACCGAGATTTTCAAAATAGTGGAGGACGATGACTTCTCGATAGAGGGGGTTCAGCTTATCCAAACCTTTCTCGAGTAGTACGTTCATTTCTTCCTTTTCTTTCTGTTCTACGGCTGGATCTTCGACTACATGATGGTCAAGTAAGGTATCAAAGTCAAAAAGAGCCAAGGGTTCTTTTTCTTTTCTGCGAATCTGATCCACAAAGGCATTGTGGGCAATGCGATAAATCCATGGAGAAAATCGCTGACTCAAATTGAAACTTTTGATATTTTGATATACTTTTATAAACACGTCCTGGACGATGTCTTCTATATTATCAGAATTTGAAAGAAATTTTCTGCCATAACGTAGCAACTTTTGATCATAGCGGTCTATGAGGACGCTCAGAGCTTCTTCATGACCCTGTTGGAGTAGCAGGGCCAGTTCCTCGTCGGTTTTTTGAGTAGAGAGTTGATCCATGTTTGCTATAATAGCAATCAATTATAATTTTACCAAAAAATGTTGAAAAATTTATCAGAAAGACATAAAAAGATTTGGGACAAGGCGACAGCCAAATCTTTCGGTCTAGCCTCTCTATTTCTGTTGGGCGCTTTGATTTTTCAGAAACTAGCTGATACTTATGTCCTGACGCTCAAGGAGCCGCCTGTCAGCGACATTCTCTTAAATGTCATCCCCAGTCTGGATATAGATTCTTTCATTATTCAGTCAGTTCTCCTCTTTACTCTTATTGTTGTAGTCCTTTTTTTAGTCAAGCCAAAATATATTAATTTTGGGATCAAGTCGATTGCCTTGTTTGTTTTGACTCGCTCTTTTTTTATCACCCTTACCCATTTCGGAGCCAATCCTCACCAAATTGTTTTTGATCCAAATAGTTTTGGCTACGGACTGTACAATTTTCTCTATAATACCCACAATGACTTTTTCTTTTCTGGGCACACCGGCTTTCCATTTTTAATGGCTTTCATTTTCTGGCCCGAAAAAAGGTGGCGGCAAGCTTTTTTTATTATTTCCTTTGTTTTTGGTATCAGCGTTCTACTCGGCCACATTCACTATTCGATCGATGTTTTTGCGGCTCCTTTTATTACGTATAGTATTTTCGCACTCGCCAGGTTTTTGTTTTTAAAGGACTATCAGCTTTCGAGGGGGAGTTAGATGAATAAAATCAGGATCCTTTTTCTAGAAAAAAATGGGCCTAAAACCAAGCACCACTTGCCATATTATTGATAGGATAATCACTATTAGCGGTAACCATATTCTAACAAAATTTTTACCCTTGTTCTGATCATTGGTGATATGCCATCTATGCAAGTAGTACGTAATACAAGAAATATCTTCTTTAAACTCAGCTTTGGACAATATGCAGCCCTTTAAATATTTATATTGTAATTGAAGAAGAATTTCTCCAATAATAATTAACCACCACGAAAAAAGTATCCAAGAAAATATAAACGATAAGTTTACAACGAGATGGATCCAAAATATTAAACCGTAAGGTTTGTGCCCCATATAAGTTAATGTGTATCACAGGCGATACAGGTTTTGCAAAACCGAACCGAGAATGCCGAAGTCACTTCGCATCCAAATAATCGATAATGCCCTCTTTCCAGATTGCCCACTTGATCCGTCTCAGACTGATGTCTTGAGGCGTTCGATCGATTACGCGCGTGAGCTTGATTCTGTCTTTACCCTCCAAAATGTCTGCTACCGCATAGGCATCGATAATATATTCTACTTCTTCGTCCAGTTTGATGACCATGTGCTTTCCCGGCTTGACGAACGTTTGAATGTCCAAGTCATCTCGTTCCTTTTTCATGCCACTATAGTAGCATGAAAAAAGGCGAGAAGGTGTCGCCACCGTCTCGCCCTCAACTAACGAATCATTCAATCTTTCGGGCCTTTTCCCTCTGGGAAAAATGGAATGCCGATTCCGTCTTCAAACTGGTGGAGGCTGTTATCTCAGGTTGGAAACGAAATAGGGAAAGGTTTGTAAAGTTGGAATGTTAACTATGTTAATGAAGTTAATTTTGATATGCTTAAAAAATATGAAAGTCGTCTTAAATCCTCGTCAATGAGACTGAGTTGCAATAATGGCTCTTTTGTACTAACATTGTTTATACCGTCGGTTATTTGATTCATATTTGGTTTCAGTCTGACGTAGGGCCCTTGGCCCGGCCCGTGGTCGTTTGTCAGAACGACCACGGGTTTCCCTTTTTTCAGGAACCCCTTTTTTTGTTTGGGAAGCGTCAGAATCTCCCCGTGGTTTGTTTATGGAGGGCTATTTTCAAAAAACTTCAAACTGGTGGAGGCTGTTATCTCAGGTTGGAAACGAAATGGAGAGGGGATTGTAAGGCTGGAATGTTAACTATGTTAATGAAGTTAATTTTGGTATGCTTTGAATATGAATGATTTACACGACATCAATAAACTTCCTGCTACGTGGGGGATACTCTTGTTTCCGATTTCAATGAGTAGAATAGATAACTCACAATCTCCCCAAGAGTATGAGAACTACCTTAAAAGTTTTACCTCAAAAGTTCAAACTCCTAAAGTTGGTATCCATTTTTTCTATACAGAGGGTTTATATATGAACTTTGAAGAGAAGACATATGAGACAAAAAATGCTTTCATCCAAAAAATGGTTAATCACAAGAATGGAATTAAGAAGATTCTCAAAAAAAATTTTATGGAATTTCAGATTGAAAAAGCTTTCACTTTTCAATCTTGGTTTCAAATGTGTTTAAGTTCTAACGATTTCCTTTCTGTTTTGAAACAGGCTCAAGATTTATATAATACAGATATAAAGTTTCAAGCGCTTCTTAAAAAAGATGCCGAACTTGTTGGAAGGGAACTAGATGAAAAACAGCTCCAGTTTTTCTTAGAGGAGTTTGTATTCTCTTACTTGGCAGTATATGGAAAATTTGAAATTGCTAATCCGTATATTGAAGGGAAAGAAGAGTGGGAACTTCTTGCATATCCAGGAAAACCATTTTTGTCACAAGTTTATTTTGTCCAGAAGAATATTTTAGGACTAAAAAAGAAAGACAAATCATTTATCGGTCATTATGATCTTAATGAAAAGAAATATTATGATTTCTTAAGTATTGATGTAGATAAGTTTGTTATGTAAAGAAGGGAATCGGTCACGCATAAATCTCTGCTGAGATTTTGCGCGACCCCGACTCGGCGCCGTCGCGCCTCCGTCTTTCGATTCCCTGGGATGCCTCCAGCAAAAATAAAACAACCCCGCACGAAGCGGGGGTTTTATTTTTGTGGAGATGCCGGGAATCGAACCCGGGTGTCGAAAGTGTTCTTGACTGGATCTACAACGTCTAGCAGGCTTCTTCTGTTGGACTTTCGCCCGATCGACTTGCGTCGATGACAGTTTGAGTATTGTGTGCAGGAAACAAGCGAAACCACACAACACCGAGCTCCTTGATTTTGGAAATGCCGCGGAGCGGGACATTCCTAGTCCGATAAGATTACACCAGAGCTAGTTGTCGGACATGGCTAGCTGAGATGTCGTTTGGTTGGCGGTATTAAGCGCGAACGAAAGCGAATGAGAACTGATCCGCCGTAAAATACGGAGAAACAGCCCCTACTAAGTTTTTAGCACTTAGAGTTTCCCGGAAGTTTAAGGAGTTTCCGGAGTACTCCACGTTGCGCAGACAAGAGGGCACTCTCGGTCGAGGCCAATCATCCCCAATTATTTTCGGAGACACACCTTTTTAGAGCACGGATATTTTTTTGCTAAAAAATTCCTCGTGCTCGCGCCGTCGCGCTCACAAGTCTCTAAAAAGGTGTGTCTCCGAACAAATTGTCAAAGTTCCAAAAAATACATACTGACTTATCGATGACGTTTCATGGTGCGGTTTATTTCACGCGAGGATTCACGCTTTTTGATGCTCTCACGTTTGTCGTATTTCTTTTTACCGCGGGCAATAGCAATGTCTATCTTGATGAAACGGCCTTTACTGTACATTGAGATGGGTACTATTGTAAAGCCTTTAGTGTTTTCACTTTGAGCCAGTTTCTCAAGCTCTTTTTTGTGCAAAAGGAGGGTGCGGCGGCGAAGCGGGTCAAAATCTTTGGGCGCGTTTTTGGGTTGAAACGCGGGGATCTCGGCATCTATGAGATACGCTTCGCCGCCGCGGATAGTCACATGTGCTCCTTTGAGGGAACCGCGTCCAGCACGCACACTTTTCACTTCCACCCCAACAAGCTCGATACCTGCAGTATAGGTCTCGAGAATTTCATAATCAAAAGTGACTTTGGCGTTTTTTATCAGGCTCATATTAGCCATAATATCATATATTGACTTTAAAACATAGTTATGCTATTATATTAGGCAGATGAACAGATACCTGAGATTCCTGTTGGGATCGCCCCAGAGGGCGATCGTCACCCTCCTTGTCAGCTTTGGAATCTTCGGAA
>JAQTMP010000031.1 GCA_028714275.1 Candidatus Paceibacterota bacterium | reverse complement strand
GTGTGATCCGAAGGAAATCCATTGTCGGGTATGTGTGGGACAAGAGGAGTAAAGTTGCCTACGACAAAAGGCCGCGGGTCAAAATACACGTGGTTCAATATATAAACAAGAACATATGTGAGAGGTACGGCTACGGCGGCAAGGACCAGCATTTTCTTTTGCCTGGCGCGAGACTGCATCAGGAAAAATATACCCGCCAAGATAGGTGAAAGGATGAAAAGATACTTTGCGCCAAAAATAAATATATTATTCAACATTCCTTATCATATATTTTATTTGTCAGGAATGCTAGAGTTCGGTCTTTTTGCTTTCAATGAGGAAATGATTTCGATTTCTGGCGGAGAGGAAGGGATTCGCTCCTTACAGGAGCGGTACAGTCTTCGCGTCGTGCTCGCTACGCTCCGCGCGACATGCTCAGACTTTTCGAATCCCTTACGCGATGCGTCCATGCGCATCGCTCCCCTCCTCCGCTCACAAAATCGCAAGCGATTTTTGTTCGCTGCGGAGAGGAAGGGATTCGAACCCTTGGTACCGTTTCCAGCACACAGTCTTTCCAGGACTGCCGATTAAACCGCTCTCGCACCTCTCCATCTTATTTTATTTTGTTCGACCTGGCAGACCTCTAAGTTACCTCATTTTGACATCGTCGGCAAACTCAATGACCCCTTATTTTGTTTTCAATTTTATTTCTGAAACAATCTCCGCAACAGTTTTATCTCCACATTCAATTATAATATCCGCGGCCAATTGATAGAGTGGCTGTCTTTCGGAAAATAAAATTTCAACCGTTTTTTCCAAACCAACCAGACTAGTATAACATTCCCTGTCTATGCTAGACTTGGGCGCATGAACAAATACCATTTCTGGCACAAAAGCATTAAATCTGGCAAAACATATACACCCGATAAATTTCTCTACACTGACCCTGAAACCAATGAGCTTTTAATGGTGGAAAGGGATGAAGCCTACATCACCCAGACTCTCGGCTCCGGTAAACAGCTCTGTGAGCATTTCGATGCTTTGCGTTACGGTCCCGAGCGTCGCACTTATCCAAACAATTCGGGCGTCTGGCTCTGGCGAGATTTTATTCTCCCAGGTTTTCCCGAGGAAGCCATCATCTCCCTTAATGAAGGTCAGACAGACCTATTTGAGATCCCAGACTGGCTAAAAAAACAGATAGGGCTGAATAAACTTTTCATCAAAATGGAAGGCCAGTCCCCTAGTGAAAGTTTTAAAGATCGTGGGATGCCTGTCGCCGTGTCTGACGCTCTCCGTCTCCAAATGCAAAACCCAGCGCTAGGTATTACGGGTGTCGCCTGCGCTTCGACTGGTGACACTTCCGCTGCCGCTGCTATTTATTCGGCCTACAGAAAAGACAAGCTGGCCTGCACGGTGCTGCTCCCCTACGAGCACATCGCTGATTCGCAACTTTTTCAAGCTATGGCTCATGGTGCCAACGTCATTGCAGTCAAACATCCAGATGGTTTTGATGGCTGCATGAAATTGATCCAAGAATTTACCGCCCATCATCCCGAACACGTTCTCGTCAACAGTAAAAATGATATGCGCCTTGTCGGTCAGGAAACTATCGGGCTTGAAATCCTCCAGGACCTCGAGTGGCAGGTGCCAGACTGGATTGTCATCCCAGTCGGCAATGGTGGCAACCTCTCGGCTCTGATGGTCGGACTGCTCCGTGCCAAGGAGCACGGCATGATCGATCGTTTGCCAGGCATCATTGGGGCTCAAGCCTCAGCCGCTGACACTCTCTCTCGCTGGGAGAGCAGTGACTTTACAAAATACGAACCAGGTCTCTTTAAGGAAACCGTCGCCTCCGCCATGAACATCAACGCCCCTGTTTCCTTTCCCCGCATCGAGTCGCTTTATAAAAAATTTCATATTCATTTCATGTCTGTTGAGGAAAAGGACATCAAGGACACCTGGGCGCGCTTTATGCAGGCAGGCGCCAACATTTGTCCTCAAAGTGCAGTCGCTCTCCACGCTGCTATCACCGCCCGAGCTAATGGTCTTATAAAAGAGGATGATACTGTCGTGTCGATTTCCACGGCTTCCGGCATTAAATTTTCTCAAGCCGGCATCAACTACCACAAAGGCAATGAAGGAAAGTTTAAGAATAGTTATAAAATCGCTGAGGGAAATTTGGAGGCAATTGAGAAGCTGCTGTAGTCTTATTCAATAAAGTTTTCAATCCCAGGCCCCAAAAACAAAACACTCTCAGCGACGTTTCGCAACATCCAGGACATTTTCATGTCTACAGATAGAGTGCGTACGAGCTGAGAGTGTTTTGTTTTTGGGACCGAAAAGCTTAGAAGCTTCGTCGATCGCCACCGCCAAAGCTTCGTCGCTCTGGTCGGTCTGTCATAGGACGAGCCTCGTTGACTGTGAGGACGCGGCCATCAACTTCCTTGCCATTGAACATGTCAATAGCGGCAGCTGCTGCATCGTCTTCCATTTCTACGAAACCGAATCCACGTGACTTGCCGGTCATTTTGTCAGTGATAACATTTGTTGAGACGACTCCGCCAGCTTTTGAAAAAGCTTCGCGAAGAGAATCAGCAGTAGTACCCCAAGACAAGTTTCCGACGTACAATTTTTTTGCCATTGTGTATCGTGTATATTTACTTATATATTTTTGCGATAGACGACCTTCCCTGCTAGTACGTAAAAGTAACTTTAAGTTAACACATACGACAACGACACGAGAAATCTACCAACCTCGGCATTATAGCATACTTGACGAAAAATGCAAGCGGTGGCGTATTACCTTCTTCATTGTTTCTTTATCTTTCCTTGAGGCTTCTTTAATGTGGCTAATTATATACTTCGAATAGCAGAAAGTTTTTTATCTGCTATTATTAATAAAATTTAAATAAAAATTATGCGTATCCTTTTGATAGAAGACGACTCTGAGCTGAGTGGCGTGCTCTGCCGAGCTCTTGTGCACGAAAATAACGTGGTGGACTTGGCAACCGATGGTGACCGCGGATCTTTTCTGGCGCGGACAAATGAATATGATGTGATCATCCTCGACAACAGGCTACCCAAGAAAAATGGCCCCGAAGTCTGCTTGGAAATCAGGCAAGCTGACGTAATGACTCCGATCATTGTCACTTCGGTCCAATCAGATGTAGATCAAAAAATTTCTCTGCTCGATGTAGGGGCCGATGACTATTTGACCAAGCCATATTCCTTTGAAGAACTACTAGCTCGGATTAAAGCTGTCCGTCGTAGACCCTACACCATCCAATCAGCCACTATGACTATCGACGACTTGACCATTGATCCAACGCGACAAAAAGTGACGCGAGGCAAAAAAGATGTCTACCTCACCCGCAAAGAATTTCTATTGCTCGAATGCATGATGCGTGCACCCGGAAAAGTTTTCTCTCGAGGTGTGATCATGGAGCACGTCTGGGACGTCAATGGTGATCCTTTTTCAAATACGATAGAAGCACACATCCGCAATCTCCGCAAAAAATTGGAAGTCGGTAAAAATACTAAAAAGTTGATTCACACCGTAGCTGGCAGGGGCTACAAGATTGACGGGGGTAAGTAGGAAAATAAAATATCACTTGAGGGAGACTCGCGCAGCGCGACGGCGCGAGCGTGAGGACAAAAGTCAGCAGACTTTTAGTCCGTTCTCCCGAGAGGGATATTTTATTTTCCTATTTGCGCCACCAAGTTGGATACTGCCCCGCCCTGAAACAAAATAAATCATAAACAAGCAAGACCACGATCCCTCGTGGAGCAAAAAGCAAGAGAGCATCACTAAATGAATGAGTCATTTCTAACGACAAGGATAGGAGGTAAACAAAGAAGAAAGCACATGAGAAGGTCACGATCCAACCCGGAAAATTAGTTGGGTAAAAAAGAGCAAACCAGCCAACTTTCCTGGGTTTAAACCAATAATGAGAGAGGTGTTTTGTGTACATACATCATATGGTATCATAGACGAACTATTTATTAAATTGTTAAAAGAATAAAAATAATCAGCAAAACCAAAATTATGTCGCACACCATTTCCAAAATTATTGGCCGTGAAATCCTGGACTCCCGAGGCAATCCCACTGTAGAGGTGGATGTATATCTGAAAAACGGCTCAATGGGGCGGGCTGCTGTCCCTTCTGGCGCCTCGACAGGCTCTCATGAAGCTATTGAGCTCCGCGACGGTGGCGTACGCTATGGAGGAAAAGGGGTGCAAAAAGCCGTAGCCAATGTCAATGGCCCTATTGCCAAAACCCTTAAAGGAAAAACTTTTGACCAAGCTTCTCTCGACACCAAAATGATCGCCCTCGACGGTACCGAAAACAAAGGCAAGCTCGGAGCCAATGCTATTCTCGGAGTGTCGATGGCTTTTTCTCATGCCGCGGCTGATGCTGAAGGCAAACCTCTCTACAAATATTTTGCTTCCATCGCCAAGACTGGCAAACCCATGTCTCTCCCCTTGCCGATGATGAATATCTTGAATGGTGGAAAACATGCCGAGCAGTCTACAGATCTACAAGAATTTATGATCATGCCAGTGGGTGCTAAAAGTTTTGCTCAGGCTCTCCAGATGGGCGCAGAAATTTTTCACGCTCTAAAAAAAATCTTGACCGCTCGTGGCCTAAACACTTCGGTCGGAGATGAGGGTGGGTATGCGCCATCACTTGGCTCGAACGAAGCCGCTATCGAAGTCATTCTCGAGGCCGTCACCAAAGCCGGGTATAAAGCAGGTAAAGACATTGCAATTGCGATTGATGCTGCCGCGACTGAGCTTTACAAAACAGATCCGAAAAATCCTGAAGGTTACTACGATCTAGCTAGTGAAAATAAAAAACTCAGCTCTGCTGAGATGGTCAGCTTTTACAGCGAATGGCTAAAGAAGTTCCCTATCGTCTCTATCGAGGATGGTTTTTCTGAAGACGATTGGGCTGGCTGGGAAATGATGACCAAAAATCTTGGGAAGAAAGTCCAAATCGTCGGCGATGATTTATTTGTGACTAACATCACTCGCCTCAAACGAGGGGTTGATGAGAAAGCCGGCAATTCTATCCTCATCAAACTCAATCAGATCGGCACCGTCACCGAAACAATCAACGCCATCAAGATGGCTCACAAAGCAGGCATGACGGCGGTTGTTTCCCACCGTTCAGGAGAAACCGAGGATACGACTATCGCCCATTTTGTGGTTGGTCTCGGATGTGGTCAAATCAAGACTGGCTCACTCTGCCGCTCCGAGCGCGTGGCCAAATACAACGAACTCCTCCGCATCGAAGAGGCTCTAGGCAAAAAAGCCGTTTTTGCCGGCAAAGGAGCTTTCAAAATATAAAAATATGAATAAAAATAAAATTCAAACAATGCTCATTGTCCTCGACGGTTGGGGCTATCGAGAAGAGACCAAAGACAATGCTATCGCCACAGCTCAAACACCTTTTTTTCATAGTATTTGGAATACCTATCCCCACACTCTTCTCAAAGCCAGTGGAAATGCTGTGGGTCTACCAGAAGGTCAAATGGGCAACAGTGAGGTGGGGCACACTACAATCGGTGCCGGTAAGCCTGTGGATACTGAGCTTGTGCGGATTGGCAGGGCTATTACCACCGGCGAATATGCTAAAAATCCCGCTTTCATAGCCCTCTTTGAGCACGTCAAAAAAAATAATTCTGTCCTTCATGTTCAGGGGCTTATTGGTGACGGAGGCGTCCATAGCCATCAGGAGCACCTTTTTGCTTTTTTGCGAGCGGCTAAAGAAGCCGGTATCGAGCGGGTAGCTATCCATGTTTTTACAGATGGTCGGGATACTCCACCTCAAAGCGCGGCCGAATATCTCCGCGAGCTTGAACGCGTTCTCCAAGAAGTCAAAATCGGTTTTATTGCTACTGTCTCCGGTCGCTTTTACGCTATGGACCGTGACAACAACTGGGACCGTTTGGCTAAATACGAGCAGGCTCTTTTTGAATGTAAGGGCAATGTTTGCCAAATCAAAAACACCCCGGCGTCAACTTTTGTCGAAAATCTTTACAAAGAAGGCAAGATTGATGAAATGCTCGAGCCAATTGTCTGTCTGGATGAAAATGGCAAGGGCTGCAGTATTCAACCTCACGACGGCGTTTTCTTTTTCAATTTCCGAGCTGACCGCGCACGCATGCTTTCCCAGAAAATTATTGAGATGGCCCCAAAGGAAGATGTCTTTTTTGTGACCATGACCGAATACAACACCGACTTCAAATGCATGGTCGCCTTTTCACCTGCCGTGATTGAGACGACTTTGGCCAAGGAAATCTCTCTAGCTGGCTTCACTCAAGCCCACATCGCTGAGACCGAAAAATTTCCTCATGCTACGTATTTCCTGAACGGGGGTGTGCAAAAAGAATATCCGGGTGAAAAATATATTTTATTGCCAAGCCACAAGGATGTGCCGACTCATGATCTTGCCCCTAAAATGCGGGCTGAAGGGATTGCGGATAAAGCGATTGAGGAAATAAATGCTGGCACGGATTTTATTTTTATAAACTTTGCCAATGCCGATATGGTTGGGCACACGGCCAATGTGCCGGCTATCATTCAGGCGGTTGAGGAAGTCGACCACCAGCTCAAGAGAGTGATTGATGCCCTGACTGCCCGCGGCGGCGTGGCTATCATCACAGCCGATCATGGCAATGCAGAAATGAATGTTGACCCAGTGACCGGTATCAAACACACTTCTCATACCACCAATCCAGTACCCTGTATTGTCACTTCTCACGCGGTGACTTCACTCCGCGATGGCGGCACTCTTGCTGATCTTACGCCTACCATCTTTAGCTTTCTGGGTATCAAAAAACCAGCGGTGATGACCGGCACAAGTTTAGTGGTTTCCTAGTTAAATACTTATTTTATTTGTAATGGTTTTTATTTTATTTTCTTCCACATCTCCCAGCTTAGCTCCGGAGGATTTTTAAAAATAGTCTCGACATATTCAAAGGCTCGCCTGTCGAGAGCTTGACTAGCAAAAATCAAATCATAGCTGGTCAGGATGAGAGTGGTCATAAGTAAAGAAAAAACTGTGATATAAATGAGACACTCAATCAGCGTGAACGCACATTTACAATGTTGCATGTGGCGACACTTATTGTGTTTTGTTGATTCCAAATTTTGCATTTGCTTTTTTACTGGCATTTATTTTTTTAAAGGTATGTCAATCTGATAAAGTGGATTTGTAGATGTCGCCACCAGGGCAAAAAAAGAAGTGTCGTCACAATCCAGAGCGACAGGTTTTAATAAATTGGCAGAAAACAGTACTTGCCCCAAAGGAAACGTGGTCGTTGCTCCAAACTGAACAATTTCAAACGACGCTGTAGTGCTAGCTGAAAAAATACCGGCCACTGGCCAGCGTCCGATTATGCCTTCAATACTGGCTCCTGTCCGAAAGGATGTGGTAGACGCGAGCGAAGTGATTTGGATGGAAGTGCTCGCAGCATTTAAAACATACAACTCATCTCCCCCGCCTTTGGTGCGTCCAAGGAAAACTTTTTCCATCGAAAGATCTAGATGCTTGCCGTTGCCTGAACCCTTTGGAGCATCAAAGTAGCCAACCTCTGTGCCAACCAAAGGAGGAGTGCTTGAGGCCGGACTCGAAGCAAAAGACAAGACTGTCAATTCTTGACTAGCTGGGGTGGCCACATACACAAGGCCGTGATCGACGGCGATTGAATTTATGCCAGAGCCAAATTCATAGCCACCAATTTCTTGGGGATGGTCTGGGTCTGAGACATCAATCACACGAAGTTCGGCGCCCACATTTTTGACCATGCCTAAATAGACCCTGGCCGAGCCATTATAAAAATCAAAAGCTAGAGACAAGACGTCGGCGCTGGCTCCAGATTGCAATCCAGACATTTTGAGGGTTGAGCGGATAAATGGGTGCGTTGGATCACTGATATCTATGATTTGGAGCTGGTTGGTCACACTTGAATTTCCCACGTAAGCCAGAGTGCCTGCCGTGGCTATCGACAAAAGTCCAGGCCCCGTGTCGAGCGAAGCTATTATGTGCGCTGGATCATGGCGATCAAGAATATGAAAGTCAGAGCTAGTGGCCCGCGCCGAGTCAGCCGTCATGTAGATATATCGGCCACGCACGTCCATGGCTGTCGGAATACTGTCAGCCTCGATGGAAAATGAAATTGGGTGCACCGTCGTAGATTGCCAATCGAAACGATCTGACCAATTTGTGGCTATTTTTACCGGATCAAAAACATCGAGGGCGGAAAAGTCTGGCCCAAGCCGACAGGTACTTTTACCAAATCCGTTTTGCCAGTCGCTAGTCAGGAAAAAAATGTCATCTAAATTGGGTGAACCTCTTTCTCCCACAGTCTGAGACCAAACATGATCCGCAAAAGGTGTAGTAGAAGCCGCCCCAAAAAGTGCCGCAAAAGAGTCCAGCCAAGTCTGATCGGCTAAAATATTTTTTTCCAATTGCATGTTGCCAGACATAATTTCGAATCCAAAACCAAGCGTCAGTGAACCGACGATGCAGGCTATGACAAGCTCGAGCATCAGACTGCCTTTGCAGGCCTGTCGTGACAGAAGAAACTCAATGCGCCGAGACATGCTGGGTCAAGGCATACATCGGCGTAATAATAGAAAGCGCAATCAAGCCAACACAAAGACCAATCCCAATCATAGCCAGCGGCTCGACTAGAGTAGCCAGACGTGCCAACTTTTCAGTCAAATCAGCTCGATAAAAGTCGGCTATACTTTTTAGCGTGTGGGCCAACATACCCGAACGCTCACCCACCGACAACATTTCAAGCATATCAGGCTGAATCAGATAACCCTTTGAAAAAGCCTCGTGCAAAGATTCCCCTTCGTTGACGGATTTATAGGTCTGAAAAATAAAATCCTGGCCAATTAAAATTGAAGATGTTTGGGCACAAACAGAAAGCGAATCTAATAAAGTGGCTTGGGATTTAAGAAGTCCGGCTAAAGTGTCAAAGCAAGAAATACTAAAGGAGGATTTGAGCATGGAGCCCACCAGAGGCATTCGCAAAATATTTTTCTCAACCTGCCTGCGAAAGTTTGGTCTCTTTTTCCACAGAAAAAATACAAGGCCAGAAATCAGCACTACAAAAAAAGCACCTGCTGGACCATACCGACCCAAGCC
>JAQTMP010000030.1 GCA_028714275.1 Candidatus Paceibacterota bacterium | reverse complement strand
AAGAGGACCAATCCTCTTTTGGTTGGATGCGCACTTCTCAGGCGGAAAAACGGCCAAATCAGTCCTAGGCGATACCCCTATAGAAAAAGAATTAGACATTATCTTTGGTAGTTGGACCAACGGGAACGTGATTCTTATTGACGATGCCCGCTTGTTTACTGGTACAGATAATTATCCATCCTTGGATAATCTTTTTACCATGACAAAAAACATAGGTAGAAATGTTGAGATAGTGGAAGGTAAAGATATTATAAAAATATCATAGAGTGATAGTCTTCATCTTAAAAATACTTACATGGACAAAAAAATAGCCGGAAAATATAGATTGCGTAGAATGGCTTTCAAATTTCTCAGAACTTTTAGGGCACCTCTTGCCACCACCAAGGTCCTGAAAGATCTTTTTCTATTCAAAAAGACTGGCTCTAACCGTTTTAAAACTTCTCTGCTTGACCTTTACCCTATTGCCAATGAAAAAACTGCTACCACCGCTTTTGACCGCCATTATGTCTACCATCCCGCTTGGGCTATTCGAGTAGTCAAGGAAATCAACCCTGCTTTTCATGTGGATATCTCTTCCACCCTCCACTTTTGTGCCAACCTGTCGGCTTTTATTCCAGTCAAATTCTATGACTATAGACCAGCCTCATTGATTCTCGATGGTTTAGAAACCAACAAAGGAGACTTGATGAATCTTCCTTTTGAAAGTAACAGTCTTGAGTCTATATCCTGTATGCACACTCTAGAGCACGTTGGGCTAGGTCGCTATGGTGACCCGATAGATCCAGATGGAGACATCAAGGCTATTAAAGAATTAAAAAGGGTGCTCAAATCTGGCGGTTCTCTCCTCATTGTCACCCCCGTAGGAAAGCCGAGGGTAGAATACAATGCCCATAGAATTTATTCCCCTTATCAAGTGAGGGATATGGTGGTAGATGACAATTTTACTCTCAAAGAATTTGCCTTTATCCCCCAAAGGGACAAGGAGGGTGGTTTAGCCAGAAACGCCCCGTTGAGCTCAGCTGACAATGCCTACTATGCCTGCGGCTGTTTTTGGTTTGTAAAAAAATAGAAAAATTTATGATTATCGTCAGACTAAAAGGAGGGCTTGGAAACCAAATGCTGCAGTACGCTGCCGGAAAAGCGGCCGCTCTGAGGTGCGGATCCCAGCTCAAACTGGATGTCTCAAACCTTTACAGCAAAATAACCAATGACACTCCCCGTTTTTATGAACTAGACGCTTTTAAGCTTGAAGCTGAAATAGCCACTGAAAAAGAATTGCAAAAAATCAATCCCCCATTTAAAAAACTTTTTAGAAAAATCTTTAGAAAAATTACGGGAAAAAATTATCTGGTCTGTGACCCGGACATATTAAAGGCTAGAGACAACTCTTATCTAGAGGTTGTCTGGCCGTGTGAAAAATATTTTGCGGATTTCCGCGAGCAAATCTTCAGCGACTTCCAGCTCAAAAAGCCCCTTTCTCAGTCTGGTCAAAGTATAAAAGAAAAAATCCTAAAAAGTAAAAACTCTATATCCATCCACCTTAGGCGAGGCGATTATGCCAGCCATAAAACCTATAAAAGTTGGCATGGCCTTTGCTCCCCTTCTTATTATCAAAAAGCGGTGGATTATATTTTGAACGAAACCAAGGCAGAAACAAAAAAGGCTCCTGTCGTTTTTGTTTTTTCCGATGAGATTGAATGGGCCAAGAACAACTTGATATTGCCAGCCGAGCTGACAGAAATTGTCTACGTTTCAGATGAAAAAATCCCGGCTTATGAAGAAATCCATCTGATGTCTCTCTGCCACCATCACGTCATTGCCAATTCTACCTTTAGCTGGTGGGGGGCTTGGCTTGATCCTAAATCTGCTAAAATAGTAGTAGCCCCAAGGCAATGGGTGGCTGACTCTTCAGTTGATACTAAGGATGTTCTTCCAAATACGTGGGTCAGTCTCTAGCCATTAAAATAAAATGCCAAACAAAAAAACTCCAGCTCCAGTCATCTCCGTTATCATCCCCACCTATAATGGGGCGCGTTTTATTGCCCAGACAGTTGAAAGCGTCCTGACTCAGACAGTCGGAGAGCTTGAAATTATTATTGTGGATGACAACAGTGATGAGCAAACCAAAAAGGTCCTGGCTGAAATTATTAAAAATACTAAACGGGTTCTCGTGATTCCTTCGTCTCCAGATGGTTTAAATGTTGGCCCGGGTCCTTCTCGCAATCTTGGGGTCCAGACCGCTAAAGCTCCCCTCATTGCTTTGATTGATGACGATGATTTGTGGCTGGCCAAAGACAAGCTCGAGCTCCAAATCACTTATCTAAATACCCACCCGGAATGCGTCTTGGTGGGCACCGCAGACAACGACATCATAGATGAGACCGGCAAACTGCTCATCCACTATCACAATCCCGTCACTGACAGTGAAATTCGTCACACCGCTTTGTTGCGCAACCCGTTTATAAATTCATCCGTAGTTTTTCGTAAAGAAACCTTTAGCCATGTCGGGGGCTTCAAAGACATGCGCTTGGCTGAAGACTACGATCTCTGGCTCCGGATGGCTAAGTTTGGAAGAGTGGCCAATATCCAACACAACCTTAACCCACAGCCTCTTACCGCCTACCGGCGACGTCCAAGCTCCGTCAGCAGCCAAAAAAAGAAAGCCATGGCTGGCGCTATCCTGGCTATTGTTAAACGCTATCGTAAGGACTTTCCTCTCTCCCTGCTCGGCCTAGCCAAGGCTTATGTTCGCCTATTTGTCATCCATTTTCAATAAATTATTTAAAACATCTTCAGGCACCTCTTTAGGAGGATTTTTTTTGGGAGATTCTTTGGAAGGCTCCTTGGGCGGCTCTGGGTTTTTACTTGAAGGATTTTCTGTTTTTTGAATTGACTGCGATGGTTTTTCAGCCTGGGGGGGTTGCTTCATCACCGCAAGGAGAGCATCCCGCAAAGCGGACATGTTTTGCTGGCTTGGATTTTTTTGAGTATTTTTGACATTATTTTTAGGCACTTCTTTTGGCTTAAGATGATCAAGGGAAAGCGCTTTGCGAAGCTCGGTTTCTTTGGCTACCCTTTCATCCATGGCCCGTGGAGAATTATTTTCTCTGATCAGACGCTCTGGCTGCTGTGACTGCTGCGGCATCTGTCCTACAGGTTTTGGCTGGACAGGCTTAGCCGGCTGATTGTCTCTATGCCAGCTTTCTTTGGTGTTGACGCGTGGAGGCAGGTCTCTAGCCTGACCCTCTCGACGAGTGTTCTCTCGATCACCACCCTTGCCTCCCCCTGGTGCAGACTCACGTCCACCGTACCCGCTTTGAGCAGCCACTGAAGCGCTCTTCTCCGTATGCCACCTGCGGATCTCATCCTCCACATCCACCCGAGGACGAGCATAGGTAGAGCGTGACATTTCCATGATTTCCCGCACATACATCTTTTCGGGCTTTTTGATCGGAGGAATAGTAGTAGCAGAAAATGGAGAGGAGCTCACCCCATCAATCATTAGTTTTAAATAGAGCTGATAGCGACCAAGATTGACCAGATCTTCGGCGGTAAATTGCGGCGCAAATTCTTTTTCCAAAACTTCGGCATCATAAGCTCCCACGCGAAAAGTAACCATAGTACCCACGTTACCGAAAACAGCCGCACGCACTTCCTCACTCATCTGCTCGATGTATTGGTGAGCCACAGCCAAATCAAGCTTGTATTTACGGGCTTCAGAAAGAATATCCGCAAAAGATTCATTAGCAAAGTTTTGAAACTCATCCACATAGAGATAAAAATGCGGAACCCCTTTCATTTCTTCTTCACCCAGATCCGCTCGCGACATCGCCGCTAGGTAGATTTTAGTAATGAGCATGCTGCCCAGCAAGTTGGCGTTGGATTCCCCCATTCTTCCTTTAGAAAGGTTGATGATCAGGATTTTTCTTTCGTCCATCAGCTTGCGGATATCAAAAGTAGACTTTGGCTGGCCAATAATATTGCGCACCAACGGATTGGAAATAAATTGTCCAATTTTATTTTGGATGGCCGGCGCCGCTTCAGCCGCAAATTTCTCCGTGTATTTCGCGTACTCCTCTGTCCAAAAGGCTTTCACTGATGGATCGGTAATATTGGCCACCACCTTATTGCGATATTCCTTGTCCGCGAGCATTCTGTTTACGCCGATGAGAGTCGAGTCCGGATACTCGAGCAGGGCTAACAAAATATTATTCAAAATATACTCCATGCGGGCAGACCAGGCATCCACCCAGATTTTTTTAAAGGCACTCATCAGTCCGTTGGCCACAAGATGCCGTTTGTCCGGGCCGACATCTTCCATGACATTAAAAGAAATTGGGAACTCCATATCAAAAGGCGCCAGGTAGAGCACGTCCTTGATCCGCTCCTGAGGGACATATTCGAGGAGAAGATCGGCTGACTTGCCGTGAGGGTCAATAAAACAAAAACCTTCGCCATTGCGAATATCCTGTACAGCCATATTTTCGAGGAGCGTCGACTTTCCCATACCCGTCTTTCCGATGACGTACATATGACGCGACCGATCCTCGCGCTTTATGCCAAAAGGAATACGCTTATTGCGGGCATCCGTTTCAGCAAAATAAGTGACAATATTTTCACGAGCCATATTTAGATATAGTATAGCAAAAACTATTCCCCTGGGGTAATGTTTTGCTGTGATGGGTTTTCGGGTATAAGGTTTTTTGTCTGACGATAGAGAGAGGCCGCAGCCCAAACAATCACCAACCCTGCAATCACCGCAAAGCCGGTCTTCCAAGAGCCTGGAAACCCGAGCAGGGGTACAAGAATGGAAAGGATGCCAACCACAATAATAGTAATTAATTTTTTCATATCGCTATTATACAACCAAACTCGTGCAAAACCCAGAGAGGCCAAAAGTCTATGTTAGAAATATATCTTAGAAAAGTTGATAGGTAGGTTTCTCTCGATATGTAATATAAAGCATATTTTTTATGTCTTATATTACATACTGAGAAAAAGACACCACAGACCTAGACGCGGAAAATTAAAAATCTGAAGCTCGCGATTTTTTGCCCAACAATCTACCTACCGCCACCACCATCTCTCCTCTGCATTTATCGGGGTTACTTTCAAAATAGGTTGCGAGCTCGGCTGGTGAACCGGTAATTATCTCTTCAAACATTTTGGTCAGCTCACGTCCGATGACCACGATCTGGTCTGAGGCGCAGTGCTCGCCAAGCGAAGCCAAGGTCTTCATAATACGATGGGGTGACTCATAAAAAACGACAGTCCGCTCACTGGCCCCGATTTCTTTAAAAAGCGTTTCGCGGCCCTTTTTGTGAGGCAGAAACCCGAGGAAAAGAAAGTCCGAGCTAGGGAGACCGCTGGCGGACAAAGTAGCAATTGCGGCGTTTGGACCAGGGATAGGCATAATGGAAATTTCTCCAGCTAAAATTTTATCCCCTAAAGCCTTTTTAACCTCGGATACAAGCAGGACACCCGGGTCAGAAATAGTCGGCGTACCCGCATCGGAAACCAAAGCCAGATTTTTTCCTTCCGCCAACATTTTGATAATCACGTCCACCTTTGAAAGAGAGCTCTGGCTGTGATAGCTCATCGTTGGCGTCTGTACGCTGTAATGATTGAGAAGTTTACGGGTCTGGCGTGTGTCTTCACATAAAATCAAATCCACCTCCCCCAGAATGCGCACCGCCCGAAAAGTAATATCTTCTAGATTCCCTATCGGGGTGGCGACAATGTAAAGGGTAGACATTTTGACCTATATTTAATATTCCGCTTCGACACTAGTAAAACCGTTTTTGGTTAAAATAATATGATCAAGCAAATTTATCCCTACAATCTTACCAGCTTCTATAAGCTGCTTGGTGATTTCAATATCTGCTTCGCTTGGAGTGACGATACCAGAGGGATGATTGTGAGCTAGGATGACAGCGGCGGCACCGTATTCGACAGCCGGTTTGAAAACTTCTCGTGGGTGGATGATGTTGGAATTGATAGTGCCGATAGAGATCACCTCGTCATGAATCACCCGATGGTGAGTATCCAGATAAATGCCGCGTAAATGCTCTTTAGGCAGAGTAGCCATTTCTCTTAAATATTCATAGGCTTCTTCTGGAGTCCGAATAATGGCCAATCCTGCAGTATTTTTTTTATAAAATCTGCGACCGAGCTCTCCACAAGCCACGATCTGGCAGGCTTTGACAATAGGTATATCTAAATCTTCTGAAAGCTTTTTTGGGTCTGTTTGGCTAATAAATGCTTGGGTGCCGTATTCTTTGACCACCCTTCTAGACATGGACATCACTTCTTCCTTGACTGTACCCGTAGTCAAAACAACCGCTAAAAGCTCCTGGATGGTAAGCCCGGCTGGGCCAGACTCGAGTAGCTTTTCCCGAGGCTTTTCTTCGTCAGGCATGTCCCTAACCTTGAGTATGTATTGTTTCATTTTACCCTTAAACCCTCCTTGCTGAGCATTAGCTTGGGCAAAGCTAGTGGCAATAGCTGCATCGGCAATTAAATCATTGTCTTTAAGTATATATGTCATATATTTTTATTTAACATAGTATATCACTTGTCCATGAAATAAAAACCAAGAGATCTTAAAGATACCCTGAATTTTTGGCGGGCCTATTTTTTAGATCACATCCACCAGCATCATATTGGTATATCCAATTTTGCCGAAAGGCGTGCCTGTTGCCACGACAATCTTGTCACCTTTGTTGGCTAGTTTATTTTTGACAATAGACTGTTTTATGGATTTTATTGTGCCAACAAAATCGTTTGATTTTGGAACTAAAAATGGATCACAGCCAAAATAAAGAAGGCTCTTTTGGAAAGTTTCTTTGTTTGGAGTAAAGACCAAGATGTGATGATTTGATTTATAACGAGAAATCATGCGCGCGCTGTACCCAGTATTAGTAAGTGTGACGATATAGCGAGCACCGATGCGTTCAGCGGTCTTGGCCACAGAAGCAGTCACTGACTCTCCTACCCCTTTGACTTTGCCAGCAATATCACCATTTAAAAGTTGCTTGTGAAGATGCTCGTTTTCCACTCGGGTAGACACACGCGTCATCACCTGAACGGCTTCAATAGGATGCTCACCAAGAGTTGTCTCCTCGGAAAGCATAATGGCGTCTGTACCATCGAGAATGGCATTGGCCACATCGGAAACCTCGGCTCGGGTAGGCACAGGATTTTTAATCATAGACTCAAGCATCTGGGTAGCCGTAATGACAGGCTTGGCTGCTTCATTGCATTTGCGAATAATCATTTTTTGAATCATAGGCACGTTTTCAGCCGGCACCTCGATAGCCAGATCCCCGCGAGCGACCATAATACCATCTGAAAGCTCGATAATTTTATCGATGTTCTCTACAGCTTCAGGCGTTTCTATTTTAGCGATAATGCCGGCTTTTGATTTAGCTTTATCCAAAAGTGCCCGAAGCTCAATGACATCTTCTGCCCGTCGCACAAATGAAAGGGCAATATAGTCCACTTTATTTTTAACTCCGAAAGCTAGATCCTTGCGATCTTTTTCCGTAATAGAACTAATGGAAAGATAGGCCCCTGGGAGATTGACTCCTCGGCGACCCTTGGTTTCCCCACCAACGAGTACTTTGCATTTCACCTCATCTCCCTTGATATCCACGATTTGGAGCTTCTTTTTTCCATCATCAAGCAAAATAAAACCGCCGACTTTTACTTCTTTTGGCAAAAGAGGATAGTTGACATGGACTTTGCTTTCATTTCCTTCGATCTGTTTAGTGGTCAAGGTAAAAAATTGACCTGGCTTGAGAGTGACCCGTCCTGTGTCTGTTTTAAAATCACCAATGCGAATCTTGGGACCAGAAAGATCCTGAAGGATAGCCGCGGGAATACCTGTCTTTTTAACAGCCGCGTGAAGATTGTTTACTCTGGCCTGGTGCTCGGCAAAATCCCCGTGCGAAAAGTTGAGACGCATGACGTTCATGCCCACTTTGAGGAGTTCGGTAAGCTTAGCTTCGGTTTCGGTAGCGGGACCAATAGTACAGATAATCTTCGTTTTCTTTCCTAGATGCATATGTGTGGTGAATTAAAATTAAAGGCTAAATAAAATAACGTGACTCAAAACTGCCTATTCATAACAGGCAATCAGGGCCTCCGCGGTGCGCCTGCCAGGATTCGAACCTGGGACCCCATCAGTATCAGTGATGTGCTCTACCAACTGAGCTACAAGCGCGTACTAGCAAAGATAGCAAAAAAACGACAAAAAAACAACGCTGAGGCACCTGGGTGTGCGACAGCGTTGGTTAAATTTTTGTTTTATCTTGATTTTTTGTCTTCTGGCGTAACTAGTGAAAACGATCCAGCCAGTAGACAACCGACACGAGGAGCAACCCGAGGGCTACCCACCCGCGATGTTCCCACACACTCTTGGCTACGGACAAAGACCGTCCGACCAGCGTAAAGTGGAAATTGCGGTCCTTCCGTCTATGATGTACCCAAAAGCCCGTACTCATGGCTGCACCTCCGGGACATGGGTAAACACTGCAATGAGCCACACTCCGTAGGCTGTGGCGAGCAATAGGCCCAACCCGATGTTGATTGCCTTTTCCCGCGACATCTCCATTTTTAGAAGCTTCCTTATTTTTTTCATTTTTTAATTCCTCCAGTTTCGTTAACTCTGGTAGCATTATATCACGTCATTCCAAAAAGTCCAGCAAGGTTGCGGGGTTTATATTTTTCCAACAAAAAAACTAAAAAGCCTCTGGCGACGTTTCCCTGCTGCCAGATAGAACTTGAGTGTTCAGGCGGAGTGGGTACGAGCCAGAGGCTTTTTAGTTTTTTGCTATTCTTTCTTTTGTTCCGTTCTTTTTTGTTGTCTTTCCAACAGTCACAAATTTTAGGATTTTGTAATCCATCGTACACTCGATCGAGATGTGCGATATCGACACCGTCAGTCATACATCACGCAAGCGCGATATACAACGTATTTCAAATTGAATTATTCCACGAGCAGCTTCCGCTACCCGTGCCTTGTTACGACTTACTCCCTGTTACCAAATTTACCGTAGTTCCGCACTAGGCGAAATTTCGGGTACTCCTGGTTTCCTTGAGTTGACGGGCGAATGGTATAGTTAAACGACGATTTTCCGTTCCCACGTAGCGAGCGGATTT
>JAQTMP010000029.1 GCA_028714275.1 Candidatus Paceibacterota bacterium | reverse complement strand
ATAGTTGCTGACCACATTACCCAAGAAAAGAGTGACCTGAGTAAGACCGAGCACTTGAAGAGATGAGATCAAAAAGAGGACGATGATAAACCATTTGACCAAACCGCCTACAAAGGCGCCCGAGTTTAGAGGAATACCTCCACGCTGGAGAGCTCTTTCGAGACCAGCCTGACGAAGAGCATGATCTACTTTCAAAGCTTTGAAACCTTGTTCGATGAGTCTTGCAATAAAAGCTCCTACCATCCAACCGATGATAAAGATGATGAGCGCAGCAATAAGATTGGCTGCAAAAACGATGACTGCTGGATAGAGTCCCTGGAATGTCTCTCCGAGAGCCCCTCCCCATTGTGAAAACAACATATAATATTAATGATTAAGCGAATAAACTAACAGCTGAATTATAACACGCCTAGGCGGTCGAGAACGACCTCATGTGGATAGTCGAGCATGTCCCGGACAAGTCTGTCCTGCACACCTAAACGATACTTAAAGTCCACAGTATCGAGGACGGTATAGTTGAGTTCTTTGCCTATCTCTGATTCTAAATTTTTGACAATGTTGTCTAGGGTGCCTTTTTTGATATTATCCCCCACTATCATCATATCTATACGACTTTCCCAAAATTGGATAAACACTCCCGACAAAATGAGAGCTTTGATGCGGCCTGCCCGGCTGAGACGCTTGACCACTTCGAGATGGTTCACTGGAGAAATATTGATCAAAACATTTTGCAATTGATGAAGATACGGAAAGGCCGGATTGAGGACCCAGGCGCTTCCCCTGCCTGACCTGGTTGCTCGTCTTTTTACCATGTGCATCCTCTCGAGGACCCCGAGCTCGCGACGCACTGCGGGAGCGGTGGCTTTTGTTTTGCGGACAATTTCAGCGGTTTCATAAACCTGTTCAGGATTGAAAAGAAAAAGACGCATAACCTTGACTTTTACAGCACTTCCGAAGATTTTTTCTAAGATTTCCATACCAGAGGATTATAACATTTAGGCCTCAAATAGTAAAAAACAAAAAACACACGCTTTTGGGAGCACGGATATTTTTCTGCTGAAAAATTCCTCGTGCTCGCTCCGTCGAGCCTCGCAAGGCTCCCAAAAGCGTGTGTTTTTTGTTTTTTACTATTTGAGTTCTACCTTACCTCCAGCGGTTTCGATTTGCTTTTTGAGAGCTTCGGCTTCTTCTTTCTTCATACCTTCTTTAAGCATGGAAGGAGCGGCATCTACGAGATCCTTAGCCTCTTTAAGACCGAGACCGAGGACTTCTTTGACCACCTTGATGATGGCGATCTTCTGAGCACCAGCATCTTTGAGTTCTACGTTGAAGCTTGTTTTCTCTTCAGCGGCAGGACCGGCAGCGGGGCCAGCGACTGCAACCGCAGCAGCTGAGACTCCAAATTTCTTCTCGAGGAATTTTACAAGCTCGTGAAGATCAAGGACTGACATAGTTTCAATTGTTTCGACTACTGACTTAAATTTTGAAGGAGTGGCTACCACTTCGGTTGCCTCGGCGGGAGCCACTGTTGTTGTTTCGTCTGACATAATTTTTATTGATTAATGATTAATTAAGTAATGAGTTAAAAGTTTTACGCTTTCTTCTCGGCGATGGCGTTGAGAGCGATGACTAGGCCCTGGAGCGGAGAGTTGATGAGATTGACAAACTGAGCACGGAGCACTTTGAGAGGAGGAATAGCGGCAATTGAAGTCATTTCTTCCTTGCTCATATATTTTCCTTCAAAAATACCTCCGAGGATAGCAAGTTTACCTTCAAACTTTTTTTGGAAATCATACACTTCTCGAGCGGGTGCGATCAGATCGTCACCATACGCAATAGCGAGTTCTCCATCAAGCGAAGGCATCTCCCCTTCCAATTTTTGCTCTGCAAGCGCTTTCTTAGTGATAGTTTTCTTGGCTACCATGAAGCTAACTCCGTTGCCGCGAAGATTTTTTCGCAGATTGGTAGAGTCGGCCACAGGCAAACCATGAAAATTCACAAAGACGGCTGACTGAGATTTGCTCAAAGCATCTTTGACTTTGGCAAAAATCTCATTCTTTTGGGTTTTTGAGATTGGCATTTTTTGGTGGCGGTGAAAGCCGCCACATGTGATTTTGGTTGATAATAAAAAAACGACCTAAAAGGCCGCCAAGAGTGGTACTAAATATCAGAAATAATCTGAAACTCGGTACGGGAAACCTCGATAGGGCTTAGCGCTTTCGCTGCCTATTGTCTTTGGCCTTCGGGTAGAGATTAGCATACTAGACAGAAAAGGGCAAATTATCAAAGACTCAATTAGAGCCCCTTCAAAAGATACGGGTAGGTCGAGGTAGAAAAAGTAGCGGGAAAATCTGTCGTGAGAATGTCTCCTTTGTGAATAAAAAAGGGGCCATAAGTGAGAGTGGTGGAAGGGTATTTTATGGCTGTAGTGATATATCCATCTTGGAAACCTCTGAGACGCAGGGTGAACATTCCCTGCGGTCCTCCAATGGAAACATTGTCCGTGCTATCGTAGTGCTGATAGACACTGTTTGGAAGCTGCTCAATCCCCACCTTCATGCTTGGGTCACGATCAACCTCCTCACCCGCAATGACTCCAGTCGCCCACCCTTTCGGGTTGATCAAGACAAAAGTAGCGTTTGCATTTGGAGAGGTGGTCACTTGTAAAATATTTGATCCAGAAATGACGTTGGGATTTTCGGAAAAAGAAAGGCTCGGGCCAATGGATAATCCATTTGGCCTTTGCGTACTTGTCGAGGTGGCCATGGACATATACCAAGATCCATTTGAAGCCCTGACAAATAAGGCACCCTCTTCTTGTTGAGGGGTAGGCTCTTTAGGTGTCTCCTTTTTGGGGGAAGGTTTTGGGCTTGTCACAGGGATTTGAGTTTTAGCAGAATTTGAGCGAGCAGCAGCAGTGGATATAGACAGGCTAGCTGAGGATGTAGAGGTGGCCGTGGAAGTAGCGATTGAAATAGCCGCTATAGAGTCAGGCTGAACACTAGGAGCCAAAGGATGAAGGTTTGGCTGAGAATGATTTTCGAGAATTTTGTTGAACAAAAGATTGAAGGCGAGTCCGAAGCCAACCACCAGGACAACCGTGCCCACGATACTGGACGCCCAGATTAATTTTTTATTTTGAATATTCATTTATTTGTTTTTAATTTTTAGGTTTTATTGAAGTGCAGCTAACAAGTCTAGCAAGTGATCTACCATACTAGACATTATATCGCTTTGCTCTTTATTAAGCTTGTTTTTATGACGTAAATGCTCACGCTTACCAAATTTTTTTTCATCTCCTCTTTCTGAAATTTTTGAGATGTTTTTAGCCCAAAGCTGGATAGCCGTCAGGACTTTTTTACTGCGACCAAGCTTGAACATCTTTTCTACCCGATCAATTTTTTTAATCAGGCGATCTTTAACCCCAGACGAAACATCAAAAGTAGCCACTGTCTTTTTTATAATCTCCAGGTATACCAATGGATCCTCTGTGTCTTTAGGTGAAATGACCGTATCAACCTTTCCATCCCCATCAATATCCAAATTTATTTGGGCTGTTGGATAAGTGTCTGGATAGGTATTGTCTCCCAGAAAAGCAACCGTGGCTTCAGTTAATGGTGTCACTGGAATATTCTTGAAGGTAGTGGTGTGAATAATTTTTTCACCATCATGAGCCTCAACTACGAAACTAAATTCTCCAAAACCTGTGCCTTGAATACTGGCCGTCACGTTTTTTTCAACATCCTGCCCTGCAATCGCTATATATTTTACCCCATCACTTTCTAGGTACGTACTATTAGGAATATCCTGAGTGACCAGCGAGAGCGTAGAGGTGCTAGTGTGAACGCCCGTTTTTTTACCCTGAGGATCAGAGAGCGTGATGTCAGCGGGTGAATGTACTGAGAAGACAGAAAAATAAGGACTTATCATCGGCGGATAGCCAAGTGAGATATTTTTATCGCTAGGTATATTTTGAGAAAATAGAGACCAGAGCAGACGCTGCGTAACGGGAGCATTCAAAATATTTTGATGCTGATAAGGTGCGTCGTTGTTTAAGTTGTAGTTAAAAAGATCAATAAAATAAGTGTTGGCGTAGCTCTGAATACTATTGAAAGCGACAGTCGAGTCCCCCCAATTTGATAGATCTGGGGCATGGCCTACTGTGGGTTGGGGACAAATATTCTGAAGAATGGGATCATCAATCACACAGGTCGAAGTGGCCATAAAACTAAGGGCTTGGACTGTGGGCACTCCTACCCCGGCCACCCTCACAAACTGAATACCTTGTGGGGGGCTCCAATTGTCCAGATCTTCATGTAGGGCTATCGCTTTTTGAAAAAGATTTTGATTGCCGCCAGCTTCAAACATAAAATTTGAAAAATTATTTGGATCTCTTATGTTTTGACCATAAACGGACAGATAATCGGAGGTCGTACTGGCTAGGCTGGCTGCAAAATTAATTGTTGGGACTGTGGCTGTATTGAAGTATTCTTTAGAGGGTAATAGGTTGTAGGCCATTTGGGCATTTTTAGCAAACTGAGCAGCGGTGGCTTCAGTCAAAATCAAACCATTGAGGATGGCCTGACCATCGCCATACAGGAGAGCGCCAATTGCTTGTGGAGTCCCTTTTTCGGGCACAGCGACAAAGATGATTTTATCTATAATGTCCTCCTTGCCGATCTGCTCCAAGGCCTTAACAAGTTCTTTGGCCACTAAACCGCCATTGCTATGAGCCACTATGGTGATCTTTTTGGTCTTTGAATTTTTGGCTAGATAGAGAGCTTCAGCTAAGGGTGAAGTGGTCCCCACGTCAGTCTTGATGCCTTGACTGATGATTTTATCAGGAGGTAAACGCCAGTCATAAGGTAGAGCCTTCCAATCTGAAATAACGGGTGAAGCTAAAGTAGAAGTAGATGACGTGGAATCAACCAAACTATCCATAAAATCTCCGAAAGCTCCGTAAATATTGATGGCCCCGAGTGGTCCAAAAATATTGGTCTTTTTAATAATGTCTCGTGTATACACATCGTCAATACTGGTGCCATCATCCTTTAAAAATAATTTTCTAACGTCCCCTTCCCTGTTTGGTTCCCACAATTGATTTTCAAAAAAGGTGCCTTTTTCGTACAGGCGACTGCCCTCAATCCCAGGAATGAAAAGTACGGAAGAACAACAGTTTGGTTTTTCCCCATGTACGGATCCATCTGCGTTTAACCAAGGATCAACCAAAACCCCTTCTGACACTTTGGTCCCTAAGCCTGTATGATTATCAGCCAGACGATTTGGACCGGAGTCATCACCCCAAAAATTGTAAGCAGCACCAATTGTGGATGTTGCCCCTTGAATAAATCCTTCATTGATAATGGCTACATTCGAATCTTCTTCAAAGGTGCTTGAGGCTACCTCTATGCTAGCCCCAGGCCCAGTTTTCAGATTGTAGTTTCCAGCCAAGAAGTGAACGTTTTTAAAGATACTCATGGTGAGCTCAAGAGGTTTTGCAGGATCTATATTCACTAAATTTCCCAGCTCATCAAACTCGGCGTAATCATTGATAAAGTCCATTGACCATGATGGGCCCGAAAAAACAATAGGCTCTGAAGCTGTCGCACTAGTGGCTACAATAGACCCGAATACACTGATAGAGGTTCCGGGCAAAAAATCCACCTCTACCCCAGGCTCTATGGTCAACTGGACTCCGGACATGATAGTGAGAGGTTTTTGGACTAAATGAGGTGAGTCAGTCTTTCTCCAGGTAGTATTTTCAGTAATAAATTGATCTCCAAGTATCGCAAATGCTTGGACTGAATGAACGGGTAAAAGGAAACCGACAAGGAAGAGAAAACCTGCTAATAAAAAGTCATTTAAATGATGGGTATGTTTTTTCATACCCACATCTTATCTGTCAGAAGGCAGAGAAAAATCAACAACCCCTAAAATTTTGCTGAAAATTGAAATCTCCCTACATTATTTAGATGTGTCAATAGGGTTACAGCCAGATAATTCGATCGAATTTTTAGAAGAAGCAAAAACTCCATGCAAGCAGGTGTACTGATGATAAATTCCGGCCAAGATAAAAACTATAAAACCTATAAATAAAATCCCCAAGAATCCCGTAATAAACTTGAAGGCGGTTTTATCAAACATGGCTTTCTAAAATAGATATTCTATTTTCATGATTATTTAGACTACTAGCTGTAATCCCCGCCAAAAACTCAACTTTCTCATCAATAAGGATCTCGATTGAATCAAATCTCTTATCTACAGTAGCAAACTTCTTTACCATTTCTAGGATAGTGCTCTCGAGAATATTAAATCTTACATCGATCAGATCAAATCTTTTATTCATTCTCTTTTCAAAAAGACCAAAGAGCTGATCCGTTGCTTCAAACTTTTGATCTATTTTTATAAACTGCTGATCAACCTTTTCAAATCTTTCATCAATTTTTGCAAACCTTTCGTCAATCTGAGTAAATCTCTTATCGATCTCTGCAAATCTTTCGTCAATCTGAGTAAATCTCTTATCGATCTGCGCAAACCTTTGATCTATCTGTGCAAACCTCTTATCTATCTCTACGAACCTTTCATCAATCTGTGCAAACCTTTGATCTATCTGTGCAAACCTCTTATCGATTTGCGCAAACCTTTCATCGATTTTTGCAAATTTTTTATCTACTTCTTTAAACCTCTGATCCATTGTCTCATTTATTTTATTAAATTGACCTGTCAGAGTAGTCGAAAAACCATCCATGAATCCAAGAAAATCTGCCTTTGTAAGATATGGTGACTCTATCATTTTTGCCATTATTATATGTGTTAATTGTAATCCCTCACACCCAAGGCGCAAGATTGACTCTATCTTACATATGTCACATAAATTTCCGCTCAAAAAAACCTAAACAAATACCCAAAATATTGCCTCCAAAGTAAGGGTTTTTGTTTTGGATAGTAGTCGAATGGTAGATTCTTAGTATAAAAATGCTAAACACTTGAGGGAGACTCACGGAGGCTGACGAGCCGAGTGTGAGGAAAAAAGTCAGCAGACTTTTTATCCGTGCTCCCGAAAGTATTTAGTATTTTTATACTAAGAATGTACCAGTACTTAATACCCAAAACAAAAAACCACCCCTTTCGGGGTGGTTTTTTGTTTACTAAACTAGCCTTTCGGCCAACCTAGTAGCATCGTCAATTGCTTACTTGATGAAGTTAGCAGCTGATGATGTCTTGTAATCCTCTAGACCATAAGTCTGAGTGATTGTGTTAGCACCGACAACCCACTTGACTGATGTGATAGCAGCGTTATACAAACCGCTGTATGTAAGAGCCGAGTTAGGAATCTGAGCTGTAACTGTTACAGAAGCTGTTGAGCCATCTGCAATGTTATTGTTTGGAATTGTCACAACGTTTGTTGTAACACCAGCTGAGATTGGGTTAGCTGTTGATGTAGCGAAGACTACTACGAAGTCACCGTTTGCAGGCAATGTCATAGTACCTCCCTGTGCTGTTACGTTGAATGCAAATGTTGCAGTCAAAGCAGTAGTTGAACCCTGTTGGTTCTGGCTACCAGCACTGATTGTAGGAGCACTAGCAAGTGTCAACATAGGAGCTGCTGTGTAAACGTATTGATTTGCGTTTGTAACAGGTCCAACTGCTGTTGCAGAACTACCGTTAGGTGTCTGGTAAACAACGTTGTTGATAGTTGTACTTGCGTATGTGCCGTTAACAGTAGAAACACTGAAGTCACCCTTGATTGTGTAAGTCTGGATTGTGTTCTGTGCAACTACTGATCCTGCTGCTGAGTCTAGATTGTTGAATACAAGTGAACCATTTGCTGCTGGTGTGATTGATTTCAACAATGTTGAACCCTGGTACAAGTAGACAGTTGTAGGCTGTGTACCTGAAGCAGTTGATGAAGCGTTGACTGTGAGCAATGTTGAATCGCCTGAGTCTGACTTCAAGTTGAATGTTCCAAGAACAACACCGTATAGAGTGTCTCCGTTAGGATTTACTCGGTAGTTTTGTGAACGAAGTGACTGTGACGCTGCTGAGAGAGTCAAAGTTGAGTTTCCTGGTTTAAGGAAAGTCTGTGTTCGTGTGAAGCCTGAACCGTTAATAGCGTAGAAGCTACTTACATTATTGCCTGAGATAGCTCGGACAGATGATGAGTTGTAACCCTGGATAGTAGCGATTCGTGTGTTGTCAATTGAGTTTGTACTAAATGTAAAGGTAAGAGTCTTTGTAGCATCCTTTGGAATGACAAAGTTGATACCTGAAACACGGTAGTAGTAAACCTGGTTCTGATCCTTTGTGAATGTACCGATAGATACAGGAATTGTCTGGAGCAATGTTGAACCATCCCATACTTTGATTGTGTTAATCAAAGTTGCTGGGTTTTCAGTAGCGCCACCATTTGTGACAGCAACCTGAAGGTCAACAGTCTGAACAGAAACATCAGCAATACGAGCTCGGAATTCAATACCATATACAGGTACATCTGTCTGAGTTCGGATGCTTGCGTTGTCTGAAGGTGTTGAAGCCAATCGTACATCAAGAGTACCTTCTGTTGAACCAGTTGTGATAGTTCCAGTTGATACTGTTGAGCAAGGCTGACCTGTTGTACTGCTGTAAGCTGCACCGGCAACACAACCTGCTGTTGTAGATGTAGTTGTAGTAGTAGTTGTACCACCCATTGAAGCAATAGCTGCTCGAGTGATTGGACCAAAGTAACCTACTGCAGGTGAGATATTGTTAGCAGCTTGGAAAGCAGCAAGAGCTGCCTTTGTCAAACTACCAAAGTATCCTGTTGGAGCAGAAACTGCTGTAAGGAATCCTTTGTTGATCAAGATCTGCTGAAGAGCTGATACATCAGCGCCTCGGCTACCTACTGTGAGGTTTGTACTAAATGTGTAGCTCGAAGTTGTTGTTGTCATTGTGTCTGCAACAGCAACAGTGGCTGTAAGCACGAGTGCTAGAGCCAAGATAGCTACAACATATTTTTTTGTTTTTAACATGTTTTTTTAATTTTTAAATAACCTCTCCTGAATTAATTATAATTTGATAAAAGGAGAAATTATTTTTACTAACTTATTAATACTAACGCTAACTGACGTCGACTAACGTTGCGGAACCTTTGCGGGCCCGTAGAAACACTGAAATGTTTTGATGCTATCTTCGCATTTCAGAATTACTACTGGCCCGCACACTATTCTTGCTTCATATTTCATCGACACTGCAATATAAAGAAAAAATTAATTTTCCCTATTGTTATGTGATGAATCGACACAAAGCGAGAAGAGCTTATGAATTTTGGTCTGCGTGTCTGGGTTTCGGTAAATAAAGAAAAAGTACGGGCGTGCGGTACTGAGATATTTGTTTATCTATTATATTGTCAACGAGCTCGAAAATCTGATGAAAAAGCTGCTACCGAACGGAATATAAGGATTATA
>JAQTMP010000028.1 GCA_028714275.1 Candidatus Paceibacterota bacterium | reverse complement strand
GTACTGACAGAGCGTGGTTGTTAAAGATTTTAAAACAATTCCATGATTTTCTTAGCATAAATCTCAAATTATCTCTCCACCCTAATAAGGTCTTTATCAAGACTGTCTCTTCGGGTGTTGACTTTCTCGGATGGGTGCACTTTTTTGACCATAGAGTCATCCGGACAACAACAAAACGCAGGATGTTTAAGAGGCTTAAAGAAAATACGGCAGATGCGACGATCCAGGCATATAAAGGGCTGTTATCCCATGGAAATGCACATAAACATAAATTGGCTGCGGAGAGAGTGAGATTCGAACTCACGGAACCAATTAAGGCTCGGCAGTTTAGTAAACTGCTGATTTAAACCACTCATCCATCTCTCCAATTTACGGAGGCAGTGTAGCATATTTTATTGACTTGTTAACTACTCTTTAATATATTTTCCACCTCCTCAATTTCTTCATAAATCCCAGCAATGAGATCCAGAGTTTTGGCTTCTTCCAGCGACACCCATCGGTATTCTACAGCGTCTTCATCAAGCATCACTTCTCCAGAAATATAGGGAGCGTAGTAGCTCAAGACAAGGACGGGGACGCCGTCTGGTCGGATGAAAGTAAGGTCGAGAAGATATTTGGCTTTGCCGATCACAACGTTTACTTCTTCTTTTATTTCTCTCAAGAGGCCTTTTTCGATGGCACCATACCAGCCGGCATTGCCCAGAGTTTGGGGAGTGTTGATATAATCGTCGACATTTAAGCCGCCGCCGGGCACCGTCCATTTGTTTGGATGGACTTTTTTAGTCGGGCTTCTTTTGGTGACCAGATATTTATTCTGAGCATTATAAATAATGCAGGTGGTAGCGATGCGGTGGAGCTCTTTGTCTTTGATTTCCATATAGGAGAATTTTAACATTATGAGAGTTTTTTACAATTTAAAAATTTAGCAACTAGGGAGGAATGCGAGATTCGCTCCTTACAGGAGCGGTACAGGCTTCGTATCGTGCTCGCTCCGCTCCGCGCGATATACTCAGCCTTTTCGAATCTCGCACGCAAAGCCCTCAAGGGCTTTGCTCGTCTCCTTGTTCACTCACTGCGTTCGTTCACGGCGGAGACGGCGAGATTCGAACTCGCGAGGGGGTATAAAGCCCCTGCCTCTTTAGCAAAGAGGTACGTTAGACCACTCTGACACGTCTCCATATACTCCCACTGTCTACTCAACTATTGCGTGCCCACTTTAACACATCTTTTGTTCCCTCTCAATTAGTGGGCGACGGCAAGACAGATAATATTGGGCCCTCCGAGAGCAATCAGAGGTCGGCAAGCTTCTTGAAAAGTGCTACCTGTGGTGGTGATGTCATCGATGATCACAAAAATGGCGTGAGGGCTATTGAAAAAGCTTTCTGAAAGATTTTTCGATTTAGGAATGACAAAACAATCTCTCAAATTGCTCAGACGCTTTTTTTGCGAAAGACTGGCTTGAGGTAATGTGTCAGTAGTTTTAATTAGTAAATTTGTAGCCAAGGAAATGGCTTCGGTGGTCTCATTCATGTGCTCAACGAAAGCTCTTGCCAGCTCCTCATTTTGATTGAACCCTCGTTCATGCAGACGTCTTTTGGATAGGGGAATAGGGATCACAATTATTTGATGTTCTCGCTCGACAATATTTTTTAGAAAAAATTCAGCCAAAATTAGGCCGAACTTAGCCGCTACGGCTTCATTTCGGCGTTTTTTGAGCTCACGCAAGACTGGACTGATCAAAGGGTGTTGATATTGAAGCAGAGCATAGGCAGCTAGCTTGGACTGTCCAACCAAAACTGACGCTAGGGGTGTGTTTTTATGTTCTCGTCCAGCCAACTCTAGCAATCTTTCAACGGGAATTTTCAAGAAATCCTCTATCCGCTCGGTCTGACTAGCGGCATGGCCGTCTATTGGAAAAATAGTATCCACCAGAAAACTCCAAAACCCTTTAAATAAAAACCTAAGCCATGATATAATCTGCATAACGAAAGCGTACGCTCCCTATGGCAAATATATTTCAAAATTTCTTCAAAAAACCCGAAACAAGCATCATTGGTGTGGACATTGGAGGCTCAGCCATCAAAGTAGTGCAGCTTCGCAAAAAAAAGGGCAAAGCCGTGCTTGAGACTTATGGCGAGCTGGCCCTCGGTCCATATGCCGGCATGTCTGTTGGCCAGGTGGTCAATCTGCCTCCAGAAAAGCTAGCCGAAGCTGTCCGGGATGTTCTAAAAGAGGCCAAAATCACCACCACCAGTGCGGGGGTGGCTATTCCTTTTCGTTCCAGTCTCGTCTCACTCATAGAAATGCCTGCCGTGGATGAAAAACAGCTTCAGGAAATGATTCCGATTGAAGCGCGTAAATATATTCCTGTGCCAATCAGCGAAGTCACGCTCGATTGGTGGATTGTACCAAAAGAAGAAGGGCGCGAGCTTGATTTTGTTGAAAATGAAGAAGATGACAGTTCGGAACAACACATCAAAAAAGCCCAGCAAAAGACGGACGTGCTCGTGGTTTCAATTCACAACGAAGTGCTCAGCAATTACAATGCCACCGTCCAAGCTTCCGGCTTGCACACGAGTTTTTTTGAAATAGAAATGTTTAGTGCGACCCGTGCTCTGCTCTCACAAGAAACCTCTCCGGTCATGATTTTTGACATGGGTGCGACGGGCACCAAGATTTATATTTTGGAAAAAGGAGTGGTGCGCACTTCGCACATCATCAACAAAGGTTCTCAGGACATTACCATTAGTATTTCAAAGGGGATGGGGGTCAGCATTGATCAGGCTGAAAAAATTAAAAGAGGAATGGTCACCACTGGCACGGATGATGCCGAACAACAAAAAAATATTTATGAAATTATTTCTGTGCCTCTGGACTACATTTTTTCCGAAGCCAACACGGCTCTTTTAAATTACCAGCGGCATTACAACAAAACTATCAGCAAAGTTATTTTGACAGGGGGCGGCTCCGCCCTTCGTGGCTTTACAGAGCTGGCTAAAGCCAACTTTCAAGCCGAAGTAGTGATAGGGGACCCGTTTGCAAAAGTGCAAGCCCCAGCTTTTTTGGAGGATGTTTTGAAAGCGACTGGCCTGGAGTTTTCGGTGGCGGTTGGTCTGGCCTTGCGCAAGCTTCAGGAGTTTGAATAAAAATTTATTAGTTGTTATACTTAAACCAGTATATGGAAACAAAGTTCCAAACATCATTCATTCCAAAAAAACCAATCTCCAGTAATGGAGGGATTGAAAAAACTCGCGGGGTAAATATTTTTACCCTCGTCGCTTTTTTTATATTTTTTGTGAGTCTCGCCGCTGCTGGCGGAGTCTTTGTCTATAAAGCCATTTTGCAAAAGAGCATTGACTACCAACAGCAGCAATTGGTCTTGGCCCAAAAGGATCTCAATCCATCTACTTTAGAAACATATGTCCGACTCAGTGATCGGATCCGATCAGTCAAGACTATTTTACATACTCATATTCAAGCCTCAAATCTTTTCGGTATCATTTCCCGCAACACCTTGCCCACAGTGCGCTTCAATGATTTCAATCTAGCCTATCAGACCAATAAAGTGACTCTGACCATGCATGGTCAAGCAATCAATTACGACTCAGTCGCCCTTCAGGACAAGGCCTTCTCTGATCCGACTATGAAAACTATTTTTCATAGTCCCATTTTTTCAGGTCTCGATGTAGATAGTGGTGGCAATATTGTCTTCACTTTCACCGCTTCCGTCGATCCAAGCCAGTTGCTCTACTA
Organism: Candidatus Paceibacterota bacterium; assembly: GCA_028714275.1. Classification (NCBI taxonomy): domain Bacteria; kingdom Bacillati; phylum Minisyncoccota; species Minisyncoccota bacterium. Next base: position 5,826 of record JAQTMP010000028.1, on the reverse strand, counting down.
TACATCGGTAGAGTCTATGCTCCAGTCTCAAGGAGATCAGTCTGCTCAGCAGGCCCAGCAGCAACCAGCCCAGACCCAGCCAGCTAGTGCTACGTCGAGCGCTGGCTTTACCCCATTACCATCCAACCGTTGATTTTGCTCTAATTATTTTATGAAATTTATTACACCCATCATCCTCGTCATCCTAGCCATCGGCATTTTCTTCGGGTACACCGATGGTGTCTATCAGGATGTTAAAGGTCTTTCTATCACTAAAGCTCAGCTTGCTGATGCCCAGGCCAATGCTGCCAAGCTTCGAGCCAAGCGGGATCTCTTGGTGCAGGATTACAACAATATCCCAGATGCCAGCATCCAGCGTTTGCAGAAAGCTTTACCGGATGGCGTCAACAATGTAGGGCTTGTTTTGGATATAAATGATATTGCTTCTAAATACGGAATGATTATTAAAGGTATTCAGATCAATCAGGAAACGGCAGGATCTGGGGCGGTTGTTTTGGGTCCAGATAGTAAGCCATACGGCTCAATCACTCTTTCATTTTCAGTTACCACCTCATACGAGACTTTTCAGTTATTTTTGCATGATTTGGAAAGCAGTTTGCGAGTCGTTGACTTGACGTCTCTTTCCTTTGCGTCGAACAAAGACAATTTATATACGTATTCTCTAACCATCCAAACCTATTGGTTAAAATAACATGAGTAAACTCAAACCCATCATCATTATAGTTATCATCGTGGTCATCGGTTTCTTTGTCTACAGTTATTTTTTTGTGAACAAAGCTCCGGTCCAGTCTACCGGAGGCTTGTCTCAGACCAATGTAGCGGCAGGCTCGGGTAGTGATCTTACCCCAGACCAATCCTTTGTTACTCAGCTTGCCACCATCGACACCATTAGCCTAAAGGATGATATTTTTAACGACCCAGTGTTTGCTAGCTTAGTCGACTTCAGTCGCGAGCTCGTCCCTCAGACTCCTGGTCGACCAAACCCGTTTGCTCCTTTGGGCAGCAACGACGCCAATATTTCTGCCAGCTCTTCGGCCAATGGTGGGGTGACTTCAGCTTCAGCCACCAGTACCAAAACGGCTACTTCAACTAAAAAGTAATCATAATGAATTTTCTTGACGTTCTTGTTTCAAAAAAAATATTAAGCAAAGATGATGCCAACTATGTCCGCCAAGAAGCCGAAAGCGGCGAAAGGAGCATAGAGGAAGTCTTGCGAGATAGGGAAATAAGCCCGAACGAGATTTTGCTTGCCAAAAGTGAGGCGCTTAAAATTCCGATGAAAAATCTTGAAGGCAAAGAAGTGCCTTTCGAGGTTTTAAAATATATTCCGGAGGAGTCAGCCCTTCATTATAAATTTATTCCTTTTGCTATAAACGAGGGCGTCCTTGAAGTAGGCTTGGTAGATCCTGACAATATTGAAGCTCGCGATGCTTTAAGTTTTATCGGAACCAAGGCTAATATGCCTTTTAAAATATACCTTGTATCTGAGGAGGATTTTGAACGTGTCCTCGCCTCTTATAAGGGTCTTTCCGGTGAAGTGACCAAAGCCCTGAGTGATTTGGAAAGCGAATTTTCAGCCGAAGAAGTAGAAATTCAGCGCCAGGAAAACGATAATCTTTCTAGTCGAAGCAATCAGGCGACTATTATTGAAGATGCTCCGGTGACAAAAATTGTGGCGACAATCCTCCGCTACGCCATTGAAGGTGATGCGTCAGATGTACATATCGAACACATGCGAGACAAGATCAGAGTACGTTTCCGAGTGGATGGCATTTTAAATACCAGCTTGATCCTGCCGATAAACGTTCACCCTGCCGTGGTGGCGCGCATCAAGATCCTTTGCAATATGAAACTGGACGAAAAGCGCAAACCGCAAGATGGACGTTTTAGTGCGCGTATTGAAAATCGCAAAATTGATTTTCGCGTGTCTACTTTTCCAGCCTATTATGGTGAAAAGATTGTGATGCGTATTCTCGATCAAGAAAAAGGTGTGCAAAAACTGGATAAAATGGGCATTAGTCCCCGCAGTCTGTCTTTGATCAAAGAAGCCATTACCCGTCCGTACGGTATGATTTTAATTTCTGGTCCGACAGGCTCTGGAAAGACGACCACTCTTTACTCAATGTTGAACGAGCTCAATATGGAAGAAATGAATGTGTTGTCACTCGAAGACCCTGTTGAATACAATATTGATGGTATGAGCCAATCACAAGTGCGGCCTGAAATCGGATACACCTTTGCTTCGGGTTTGCGTACGACTCTTCGTCAAGACCCAGACGTGATCATGGTGGGGGAGATTCGAGACAAGGAGACAGCGCAGCTTGCTGTGCAAGCTGCGTTGACCGGCCACCTTGTGCTCTCCACTATTCACACCAACAGTGCCGTCGGTGTCATTCCTCGATTGGTGGACATGGGAGTCGATCCTTACCTGATTGCTCCTACCCTTATTTTGACTATGGCTCAGCGTTTGGTTGGCAAGATCTGCCCAGACGCGGTCAAAGAAGTGCCTTTTGACGGCGCTATTAAAGTCTTGGTAGAAAAGCAATTTGAGGATTTGCCAGCGCAATTTAAATCTGAAATTCCTCAAGTTTCGACAGTCTATGAAATCTCTCCTACGCCAGAGTGTCCAAAAGGTACTCGTGGTCGTACGGCTGTCTTTGAAGCTTTCAAAATGGACCGCGAGCTCGAGGCACTTATTTTGAAGGATCCGACTGAGGTGGCTATCAATAAGCTACTGCGCGAAAAAGGGATGATGTCTATGCGGGAAGACGCCATCATCAAGGCGCTTCGCAAGGAAATTCCTTTCGAGGAAGTGAATGCGCTGTAGATTTTTAAAAAAAGAAATATGCTATAATAAGCTCATAAAATACTTCTATGGACACCGAAAAAAAAATCAAAATAATGATCGTAGATGATGACAAATTTTTGCTCAACATGTATTCGATCAAATTTCAGCGGGAAAATTTTGAGGTCTCCACCGCCAGCGATGGTAGTGATGCCTTGACTAAGCTGACTGAAGGTCTTGTTCCAGACGCCATTATTTTAGATATTGTGATGCCCAGCATGGACGGTCTCGAAGTGCTTGAGCATATTCGCAAAGAAAATCTCGTGCCGACGGCTCGGATTATTATTTTGAGCAACCAGGGTCAATCATCCGATATTGATAAGGCAAAACGCCTAGGTATCGATGGTTATATTGTCAAAGCCACGACTATTCCTTCTGAGGTTGTAGCTGAAGTGCGTAAGGTGTTGAGTCGTCAAGCAACGAAAGTTTAATTTAAATAAAAAAATGGATTACCATCAAGAACTCGAAGATTTGCTCAATACCACAGTGCGCGAGGGCGCTTCGGACCTTCATCTTTCCGAAGGCAGACATCCCACTCTCCGGGTGGCAGGATCACTTATTCCTCTCGTCAAAAAAGCCGTCTTGACTCACTCGGACATTGAGGGCTTGTTGAGCGCTCTTATCAGTGACGAAAACAAAAAGCTCTTTATGGCCAAAAAAGAGTTGGATTTTTCCTACAATTTTAAAGAGTTTGGCCGTTTCCGAGGCAATGCTTTTTTCCAACAGACTTATATCGGCATTGTGCTCCGTCATATTCCAAAACAGATCCGTACTTTGGCCGAACTCAATCTTCCGCCAGCTCTTGAGCAGTTTGCCCAGCGCCAGCAAGGCTTTTTCCTTGTGGTAGGACCTGTCGGTCAAGGAAAAACCACCACGCTCGCCGCTATGATTGACTTGATCAACCAGCAACGCGCCGAGCACATCATCACTATCGAGGATCCTATCGAATATATTTACGAACAAAAAAAATCCATCATCGATCAGCGTGAAGTGCGAGTAGACACCACTGATTTCAATGCTGCTCTGCTCAGTGTCTTCCGTGAGGATGTGGATGTCTTGCTGGTGGGCGAGATGCGAGGTTATGAGACTATGGCCGCAGCGGTCACTGCCGCTGAGACTGGTCATCTTGTGCTTTCGACCCTTCACACCAACAACGCCGCTCAGACTATTGATCGTATTATTGACTCATTTCCATCTGGCCAGCAGGATCAGATTCGGATTCAGCTGGCTGGATCCTTGGCTGGGATTTTTTCTCAGCGTCTCATCCCTCGTATTTCTGGCGGCTTGATCCCAGTATACGAGCTTTTGATTGCCAACAACGCCGTGGCCAATCTTATCCGCGAAAAGCGCACCCACGAGATCAATACTGTCATCGAAACCGGTTCGGAAGAGGGAATGATTGATATGAATCGTTCGCTAGCCGAGCTGGTGCGCAAGGGTGAAATCACGATCGAAAATGCCTACCTCCACTCATTCAATCCAAAAACTTTGGAAAGATTTTTGTAATTCTTTATTAAAAAATTATGTTATTCAATTACAAAGCACTTGACGAAACCGGAGCAGCTAAAGATGGATCGATCGACGCCATCAATGTGGATGTTGCTATCAATTCACTTCAGCGCCGCGGTCTGACCATCTCTTCTATTAAAGAGGCCGATGCCCCTGGCAGTTTTTTAAATCGAGACATCGGCCTCTTTAACGGCGTCAAAAACAAGGATGTGGTCATCTTGTCTCGTCAGATGGCCACTCTCTTTACCGCGCAGGTTTCAGCTTTGCGTATCTTCAAGCTTCTTTCCAGCGAGACAGAAAACAAAACCTTAGGAAAAATCCTAGCCCAGATTGGAGATGATTTGCAGGGAGGCAGCACTATCTCAGGTGCTTTGGCCAAACATCCAAAAGTTTTTTCCGGTTTTTACGTCAACATGGTCCGAGCGGGAGAGGAATCAGGCAAGCTTGATCAGACTTTTGTTTATTTGGCAGACTACCTTGACCGCAACTACGAAGTGACCTCAAAGGTCAAGAATGCTTTGATTTATCCGGCTTTTGTGATCACTACTTTTATTGCGGTGATGTCTTTGATGCTGACGGTGGTGATCCCGAAGATCAGTGGTATTTTGCTCGACTCCGGACAAAAAGTCCCAGTCTATACTTCGATTGTGATCGGAGTCAGTCAGTTTTTGGTCAACTACGGTCTTTTTATTTTAATTCTCATTATCATCGGTGGTTTTATGGCCTTTCGTTTTAGTAGGACGGCGGCTGGTAAGGCCAGTTTTTCCCGTTTCAAGCTCGATATACCCTATATCGGTGCCCTCTATAGAAAGCTCTACCTGGCTCGCATTTCAGACAACATGAACACCCTGCTCGCCAGCGGTATTCCAATGATCAAAGCCTTAGAGCTGACATCTACCATTGTGGATAATATTGTTTTTGAAGCCGCTTTGCTCCAAGCCCTTGAGGCGGTCAAAGGCGGTGCTCCTGTCTCGGAGGCCCTTGGTCGTCATCCAGAAATTCCAGGCATTATGACAGCCATGATGAAGATAGGTGAAGAGACCGGTGAGCTCGGGCATATTCTCGAGACTCTAGCCAAGTTTTATCAGCGTGAGGTGGTCAATGCTGTGGACACTCTTGTGGATTTGATTGAGCCTATCATGATTGTCTTGCTGGGTCTGGGTGTTGGATTCCTGCTCGCTTCAGTTCTCATCCCTATTTACAACATTTCTTCAGCTTTGTAGGCGTGGTTGTGCGTCGCAAAAGATGAATTTTTTAGTTATCCACACCGCCCTTGGCTACCATAGGCATCTCTAGTATAATAAGAGCACAATTGAAAAGCTTTCTTTAACAGACCTTTCAATTTAACAATAATTATTAATAGTGAAATTTAGCAGTCAATAACAGTAAATTTAAAAAATGAAAAAAACAACTTCAGGTTTTACATTGATTGAACTCTTGGTGGTCATCGCCATCATCGGTATCCTTTCATC
>JAQTMP010000027.1 GCA_028714275.1 Candidatus Paceibacterota bacterium | reverse complement strand
GCCGATCCTTTATATGCGCCTGAAAATCTCAAGGCTACCCACCTTTTAGGCTTTGATCGCTTGGCCCTACATGCCCGCTCAATCTCATTTATGCTGGCTGATGGGGTCCAAAAGACAGTAGAGGCCCCTTTTCCAAAGGATTTTAAGCAGGCGCTTGCGGATTTTGAGGTCGTGTGCTAAAGTAGCACCCACATATGGCAGCCGTAACACTATCCACTCTTGACCGCGATGAACGCAAAAGTCTCGCTATGAAAAGCGGAGATACCGTCAAGGTTTATCAGAAAATTCAAGAAAAAGGCAAGACTCGCTTGCAGGTTTTTGAAGGTCTAGTCCTTGCCCGCAAACACGGCACCGAAGCCGGAGCTACTTTTACTGTCCGCAAAGTTTCTGGCGGCTACGGTGTTGAAAAAATCTTTCCACTCTATTCTCCTTTGATTGATAAAGTAGAAGTGACCAAGCACGCTCAAGTGCGCCGCTCAAAGCTTTACTATATTCGCAATCAAGCCGCTAAAGAAATCAGCAAGCGTATGAAAATAGAAATGGCGGAGATTCGAGTAAAAGCACCGGCCAAGGCAGCAAAAGAAGTAGCTGAAGATGAAGTTTCTTCGGAAGTGGCAGCGTAGTAAGTTAGAAAATCCCACGTTGGTGGTTTTTTTGTTTTATTAATTGGTAATCGCTATTCCCTTGAGGTATTCTTGTCGTATGTGTAAAAGGGGACCAAAACCAAAAGGAAAAATAAATATAAAATGGTCAGCTGATTTTGTGTATGGTCTTGGGCTGCTTGCTTCAGATGGAAATTTATCACCAGATGGCAGACACATTTCTTTTGTGTCCACAGATCTTGATCAAATAAAAACCTTTCTAAAGGTATTTAAAATTAGAGATATTAAAATTGGAAAAACCTCACACAAATTTAACACCAAAACAGCTTTCCGTGTCCAGTTTGGGGATATCCTGTTTTACAGATTTCTTTTAGGTATTGGCTTTACACCAAATAAGTCAAAAACTATCGGAGAAATAAAAATACCTGATAATTACTTCTATGATTTTTTGAGAGGTAGTTATGATGGAGATGGCACTTTTTATTCATATTGGGACAGAAGATGGAAATCTAGTCATATGTTTTATTTAGAATTTATCTCTGCAAGTAGAATGCATATGGAGTGGATTCGTAAAAGGCTAAATAAGCAACTCGGGGTAGTGGGGCACGTGGTCAACAGCAAAGAGTGTGTCACCTACCAGCTAAAATATGCCAAAAAAGAAGCACTGGAAATTATCAAAAAAATGTATTACACTCGCTTAGTCAATTGTTTAGCTAGAAAGAGACTTAAAATAGAAAGAGCTATAGCTATTGAGGAAAAACAACAGCAAAGTTATATTTAGATATTATGCGCGAGTGGTGTAACTGGTAACCACGTACGATTGAGGTTCGTATGCCGAAAGGCGTGGAGGTTCAAGTCCTCTCTCGCGCACCATTTTGAACTTTGACCGTGATATACTTACGGCATGTCCACTCCAAAAGATCGAGGTAATCTGATCGTTATTTTTGTAGCCATTGCCTTGGCGGCTTTAATCTACGTTTTTCTTTCGGGTCCGGGAGCTTTTCATTTTGGCAAACTCCAAAGCAATGGCACTTCGACTGCTGGAACCATTTTTTCTCAGGTGGCCACTTCTTCGGCGGGAGACATTGGGGTGGTTTCAGCTCAGACTCAAGAGCTGGATTCCGCTGACCATCTAAATATTTCGGTTTCAAAGCCCGTGGTGAGTATTGCCGGTCAAGATCAAGTGTCCCAAAAAATTAATCAAGACATTTCCCAGACAATTGATGCTGCCGTTTCAGATTTCAAAACCTCAGCCTCTGATGTTACAAACGAGCCAAGCACCAGCAGCGTCACTATTGATTTTGAGGTGGTGTACAAAAATGCCAATCAAAATATTCTTTCTATTCAGCTTGATCAGTCATTTTATTCGGCCGGCGCGGCTCATCCTAGTCATGAAGTGGTTTCTTTAAACTACAATACTAAAACTGGGGAAAAAATTACCTTGCAATCACTTTTTGTGCCAGATGTTTCATATTTGTCTCGTCTGTCTGAGTTTTCAATCCAGGCTCTTCAAAACAAGCTTGGCCAAGATGCCAACATGGATACTATTCAGCAAGGGGCTTCTCCAGACGCCGACAATTTTGATGTTTTCTTTATCACTTCTGCCGGATTACGGATCGTGTTCAATGAGTACCAGGTGGCGCCGTATTCATTGGGAGTACAGGAGATCACCATCTCCTACGACGACCTTAAATATTTGTACGATATAAATGGTCCGCTAGCCCCATTTTATAAATAAATTTTTTTCAAAAATGCTTTATACAGGCAAGGGAGATAATGGAACCACCAAAACATTTGGTTGTGATCAGCGGATCTCAAAAAGCTCCACCGTGGCTGAAGCCCTCGGTTCTTTAGACGAGATTAATTCTTTTTTGGGATTAGTGAAGGTGGAATCCGATCAAAAATTTGCAGCTATTATCGAGGAGGTCCAGCAAAATCTTTTTATCATTCAGGCCGAAGTGGCTGGGGCTGAAAAACACCTCGATATTTCAAAAATAAAAAAGACTGAGGAAATGATCGGTACAATTGAAAAGGAGCTTCCACCTATCACCACTTTTTTTATTTCCGGCGGTACTCGGCTCGCCGCCCTTTTTGATACCGCCAGGACGATGGCGCGGCGAGCCGAGAGGAGAGTGGTCGGAGTACACGATGAAAATATTCAAAAAATTTCTCCAGAAACCCTGACATATCTCAACAGACTTTCTTCTCTGCTCTACGCTCTTGCTAGACTTACCAACCATTTATCTGGTATAACAGAGGAACCGCCGAGTTATCGGTAGGTTGTAGGGTCGCTTGTGGATGTATTCCACAGCAGCATTAGTTTACTTTTTTTATAGACTTGTTACTGTTAAGAAGTGCCAATAGTTAAATGTAAAATTTGTAGAAAAAATTTTTATGCCAAACCCTCTTGGGTTCGTAGAGGCTATGGACGTTACTGTTCTTCCGTCTGTCAGCATCTAGGAAGAAGAACTGGTAAAATAGTTGATTGCTACATATGTAACAAGGAAGTATACAAGTCAAAAAAGGCCCTAGAACATTCCAAAAGTAAAAAATATTTTTGTTCAAAATCTTGTCAGACTAAATGGAGAAATACGGAGTTTATAGGAACAAAACACGCCAATTGGGTACACGGTAAGTACGTCTATAGAAGTATTCTAAAAAGAAATAAAGTTCCAGAGACGTGTCTTTTGTGTAGAACTAAAGATTCTAGAATACTGGCTGTACACCACATAGACCACAGTCATGCTAATAATAAATTAGAAAATTTGGCCTGGCTTTGCCATAATTGTCATTTTCTTGTGCATCATGATAGTATGGAAAAACAAAGATTTATTTTGCTTGTAAATAAAGCTTTGGGTAGCAAATAGCATGGTGGCCATCGTTCAATGGTAGGACTTCGCTCTGTGGCAGCGAAAATCTGGGTTCAATTCCCAGTGGTCACCCCAAATCACTTGATGTTGATACAAAAATTGTCCGTAGTATAATGCCAGTATGCAGAGTATAGAGAAAGAGCTGGTGAACTTTTTAAAAAAGAACACCACCGCGGTAATAGCCACCACTCATCAGAGGTTGCCATACCTCTCGACCATATACTATGTCATAGATGACAAGTTGAGCTTCTTTTTTATCACGACCAAAAGTACAGATAAATATTTGAATTTACTGAAAAATGATAACGTGGCAATGGTTATCGGATCTGGGCCAAAACATATTTCAGCTCAATTGCGCGGCCACGCCCATATTGTTTATGGAAAGCAGAAAGAGAATGCCACAAAAGCTATATTTGCGCTGCATAAAAAAAATAAACTTAAGGTTGTTCCCATAAAAGATCTCAAGCGCCTCCAATCAAAAAATAAGCCAGAGGAATTTATTGTCTTCAAGGTCATTCCGCAGCAGCTGAATTTTATGAACCTAGACGACCATGACTATCCTAAGTCACTGTCGAGGGACTACCATTACATATTGCCCCGCCGAGCATGATTTTCCGTCCCTAGCAAGGACCTGTGCTATAATGCAGTCATTAATCATTTAATCTAAACATTATGATGTACGGATACGGATATGGATCACCTATAAGCGTAGTCGGTATGCTGGGTATTGTCACTTGGCTCGTCGTTCTCGCTGATCTTATTCTAGTGGGTTTTTGGCTTTGGCAAAATATTAACAAGAGTAAATAAAGGAGTGAAAAATCAGTTAGTCAAAATAAAAAATTCTAGTTTTAGGTTTTTTTACACAAGGCTTCTCAAGCCTTTGTTTTTTCTAGTCGATCCAGAAAAAATTCATGACAGTATGACTTTTTGGGGAGCCTTTTTAGGAAAATTTGCTTTCAGTCGAGGGGTCACGCGAGCGTTCTTTTTTTATGCGTCCCCCAAGCTCACCCAGAACATTTTGGGGATGACTTTTGAAAACCCAGTGGGTCTCGCTGCCGGCTTTGATAAAAATGCTGACCTCGCCTCCATTCTGCCTTCCGTCGGTTTTGGTTTTGAGGAAGTAGGCTCCATCACAGGGGAGCCGTGTGCGGGCAATCCGAAGCCCCGTTTGTGGAGAATGTTAAAATCAAAGGGATTGTTGGTCTATTATGGCTTGAAAAATGACGGTTCAGAAAAAGTGGCTAAAAAGCTGGCCAAGCAAAAGTTTTCCAATAAACTCGGAGTGAGTGTGGCCATGACCAATTGCAAGGAAAATCTGGATATCCATAAAGCCGTCGCAGATTATGCCAAGGCCTTCAAGGCTTTTTTGAATATCGGTGATTATCTCACCTTAAATATCAGTTGCCCAAACGCCGAAGGCGGGCAACCTTTTGTTGAACCTGATAAGCTGGAATATCTACTAAAGACTGTTGATGAGATTGAGACAAAAAAACCGATTTTTATAAAATTATCTCCCGATCTTACTTTTGATGAGGTGGACGCTTTGCTCGATGTGGCTCGTAGGCATAGAGTGCACGGCATCATATGTACAAATCTTACTAAAAAGAGAAACAATCCGCAGATCTTAGATCAAAATTTACCGAATGTTGGAGGGGTCAGCGGCAAGCCCGCTCAGGAACTTTCTGATAAACTCCTAGCCTATATTTATAAAAAGGAAGGCAGCAGGTTTATTTTAATAGGTTGCGGCGGTATTTTTTCAGCTGAAGATGCCTATAAAAAAATCCGTCTTGGAGCCTCACTCGTTCAGCTCATCACTGGGATGATTTTTGAAGGACCTCAACTAGTCGGAGAAATAAATAGGGGATTGGTGGAGCTGCTTGAGAGAGATGGTTTTAAAAATATTTCAGAGGCAGTTGGCGTAGATGCTATTTCTTATCCGTATAAAAATCATCAATGATTTTATCGATATCCATGTCTAGGACTTTTGCCATTTTTTGCATATGACCTGTCTTGGGTTTGCTTTTGCCTGTCTTCCAAGAATAAATAGACTGGGTGGTGACCCCGATTTCTTTGGCAAGCCATTTAATATCTTTGCCCTGTTTCAGTAGTGCACGGAAAAATGATTTCATAATTTCGGATTATTTTAATTTTGGTACGCTATTTTTTTAGCAAAATATTAGGGCGGGTGCTTGACTCGCCCTAACAGTCCTCACGGAGCAAATGATTATGCTCCGCCTTGTTGTTCTCGAGCAAATGCCTCTGCCCCACCATGCTCAATGAAATGAAGGACACAGTCGCTGTTTGTCGGCGAGTGACCGACTTCTTCGCCTGCGGTCCATTGATTGAGTGGGTCAGATTTGGCAATCTCGATTTGCCTGCGGTTTCTTTCCAAAAGGATTTTATCGGTCTCACTCATAAGGAGTCCTTTCTTGGGTTTGTGCTATATTCTTTTGTTTTGGTTGTTTAAACCTTCAAAAAAATTATTTAACCTGTCTACAGTATATATCTACTTGCAAATAATTGCAATAGGCAATGCTATACCTGTGGATAACTTATTTTACCTAAAAACCCTTTATTTATGGTTGTATGGTACAATACTTCTATTATGTTAAACGGCTTCAAACGGTTTATCTTACGTGGAAATGTGGTGGATTTGGCGGTCGGGGTCACGGTAGGAGCGGCTTTTGGAACGGTGGTCACCGCTTTGGTCAAAGACATTTTGACTCCCTTTATCGCCGCTATTTTCAAAGCGCCAGATTTTTCTTCGCTGACTTTTAGCCTCAATGGCAGCAAGTTTATGTATGGAGACTTCATCAATGCCGCCGTCTCCTTTTTTATTGTTTCAGTCGCTATTTATTTTTTTGTAGTGGTGCCTATCAACACTCTTACTTCTCGGATGAAAAAGTCACCACCAGCTGATCCCACCAATAAAAAATGTCCGGAATGTTTTAGTGAAATTCCTATTCAGGCTACTCGTTGTGCTCATTGCACTATTCAGCTAAAGTAGGATTCTAGGATCCGAGGTTTTATCTATGGACTTTTCTTTTTTTGGATAAAATAAATAATTACCGCCAGGACGATAACCACAGCCGTAATGACAGTGGCCGTGGTCCCTACATAAGCCACAATCCGTGAAGCGTCTTCTTCGTAAAAATAGCCTATGCCGATCAGGACAGCTGATTTGAGAATGCTAGTCGGAATAATATAACCTAAAAATTTGCGGTAAGAATATTCGGCACTTCCGGCGGCGACCATCATGGGCCAGCCCAGGCCGTGGCTGACCTTTGAAATAATTAAGCTTACCCCTCCGTATTTTTTGAAATAATTTTTTAGGTTTTGTTCATAATCCGTTTTGACGCCTCGCCAAGCAGTAAATTTTTTGATGGCCCTCTCTCCGGCATAGCGTCCGATACAATAGTACAAAGTGTCTCCAACGAGATCGGAAAAGATTACAAATGGATACAGAAAATACAAGTTAAAAACCCCGAAGTCTGGAGAAGCTAAAATACCGGACAAGACAGTGGCGATAGGCCCCTCAATGACTAGGATGGGGAAAAGGATAAAATACTTGTATTCGAGCAGCAGGTTTAGAAAGTAGGGGGAAAGCGACGATGCGATACCGTAGAACATGATATGTAGTATAATACGTCACACGCCAATTTAAAATTAACTTAAGTAAAAATGTCATTTATCTCAAACCTCGGCTGGCGCTACGCCACAAAAAACTTTGACGTCAACAAGAAGGTAGACGAAGAAACTTTGGGCAAGATTTTGGAATCCATCCATCTAGCCCCCAGCTCTTTTGGGATCCAGCCTTTCCACGTCACCGTCATCACGGATCCAGAACTCCGGGCCAAAATCAAAGAAAAAGCTTGGAATCAGCCGCAAATTACATCGGCCTCTCATCTCTTGGTTTTTTCTAGTCTTAGTAATATTTCCGGGCGGGTGGACCAGTATGTAGAAACGGCTTCGGCTGGCAATCCTGAAATCAAAATAGCCATGAAAGATTATGAAGCCATGCTCAGAGGTTTTGCAGCAAAAATGAAACCCGAAGAGGCGCTGTCTTGGTCAGCCAACCAGGGTTTTATTGCTCTTGGCTTTGCCTTAGCCGCCTGTGCAGAGCTAGATGTTGATTCATGTCCAATGGAGGGTTTTGACCCTGTGGCCGTCAAGGAAATTATTGGTTTTGGACCGGATCAGCAGCCTATTGCTTTTCTACCTATTGGTTACCGAGCGGCAGAAGATATCATCCGTCCCAAGGTTCGTTTTGCAAAGGAAGACCTTTTCGATTTTAAATAGAAGCCATAGCTAAAAAAATTTGCTATACTTTTCTTCATGAATCTCAAGGAAAATGAAAGTGATGATGTAAAAAGTACTGGAGACTTGATCAAATCTCAAAAAAGAATTTTCAACGACCTGAAGTCAACAATGGAAGAGCAACAACAGGTCCAGATGTTGATTAACTACTTTATCCTCGGACTTTTTCTGGTAGTGGTGATGTATTTCTTTGTGGTTTAATTATTTAGATTTTTAATTTTTTTCAATAATTTTTTATGACATCTTTGCATGCTTTGATCCTTGGCATAGTGGAAGGCTTTACAGAATTTTTACCTATTTCTTCCACCGGACACCTGATTTTGGCCAGCCGCTTGCTGGGGGTTTTGCAGACAGATTTTGTCAAAAGTTTTGAAATCATTATTCAGCTGGGGGCCATCTTGGCAGTTTTGGTGGTCTATGGCCGTCGAGTGATGGGTGATTTTCAAGCTTTGAAAAAAATTCTCGCGGCGTTTATTCCTACGGCTATTATTGGCTTGGTTCTTTACAAACTGATTAAACAATACCTGATCGGCAACGACACGGTGGTGCTCTGGTCTTTGCTTATTGGCGGTATCGTGATTATTTTATTTGAAATATATTTTGGAAAAAAACCAGAGGAAGCAGAATCTTCAGTGTCGGAAGTAACCTACGGTCAGGCAGTGGTAGTGGGGCTTGCCCAGGCTATCGCTGTCATTCCGGGTGTTTCGCGCTCAGCCGCCACTATCATTGGCGGTAGGTTGGTAGGCATTAGTAAAAAAACGATTGTAGAGTTTTCTTTTCTTTTGGCCGTCCCTACAATGATTGCCGCTTCAGCTTTAGATATTTATAAAAACCCAATCGCTTTTCATTCCTCAGACTCCTTGGCTTTGCTTGTTGGTTTTGTCAGTTCCTTTGTGGTTGCGTTGCTCAGTATTAAATGGCTTCTGGCCTACATTCAGCGGCACAATTTTATTGCCTTCGGTATTTATCGGATTGTAATTTCTCTTTTCTTTTTCTGGCTATTTTTTAGATAGATTTTTTGCTTCAGACTCTGAATTTTTTTTCCGATTTTTCAAACATCTCTTTGTAAAAATGGTCAACATTGTGTCCGTCAATATGTTTTTGTTTTTTGCGGACGTGGTATTCAATGATAGAAAAGGCTCGGGCAAAGGGAATTTTGTGGTAGGTCAGCCATATCATGTCAAAGATCATGTGATATGCCATGCCGGCCAGGACTGGCAAAAAGAAGGCGGGCTCAACGTAGGCGGCCAGCAGATAAACGAGGACAAAAAGTTCTACAGTATGGAGCAGACTAAAACCCAAAGCTCTAGTGTCGTAACGATTTTCAGTTACATAATCATAGTACCGAAACATTCTCTGCGGGCTCCAATCTTTCCCTTTTGATTTCCAAAGATAATCCAAATAATGATCGGCATCAATCATAAAAGAGGCAACAAAAAAGATGAGGGCCTGATAGGGATATTCCCATAGGGTGAAGGTGGCTGCCGCTCCGACGGCTCCGGCAATAATGTGGGATTGAAGTCGCATCTTCGTATTATAACAACAAAAAATAAGCAATCAAAAATATTGCGGACTAGGTATTTTTACAGGCTTTTTTAGCTGCCGTGTAGGCGTTTGCAGCAGTTTTTCGACTTGCGCGGTAGGTGTCCATAATAGCTTTTCGGGTACTTGAAAAGTCTGACCAAGCTGCTTTGACCGCTGCCTTTTTAACGCTTCCGGTCAGGGATTCACTCTGAGAAATAGCCAGCTTCCGGGCGGCGACGGCTGTATTTAGAGCTACCTTGCGATTATCGAGGGCTGTTTGGAGAGAAACTTTGCGTACGGATAAAGCAGTTGAGAGGCAAGCTTTTTTGGTGGCCGAATTTAAATTGGGGCTTGAAGCACTGCCGGCAAAAACAGGCACGGCACTAATAAGGGCCAGGGGGGTGATTAAAATTATTTTGGCAAGGCTGCTCGTTGTGGTTTTCCTAGTCT
>JAQTMP010000026.1 GCA_028714275.1 Candidatus Paceibacterota bacterium | reverse complement strand
AAATCCTTTGGAAAAGGGGCCTCTACTGTCTTTTGGACCCCATCAGCCAGCATAAATGAGATTGAGCGGGCATGTAGGGCCAAGCGATCAAAGCCTAAAAGGTGGGTAGCCTTGAGATTTTCAGGCTCATATAAAGGATCGGCTACGACTGGGTGGTGCATGGATTTGCAGTGCACGCGGATCTGGTGAGTGCGGCCAGTTTTTGGCTCTAGCTCTAGGAGAGTGGCGGAGTGAGCTCCTATCTCAGAGTAAGTGTCTCCTTCGCCCTCCTTACGCCCGAGGACCCGATAATACGTCACCGCTTCACGGGCTTCTCCGCGGGAGCCGGCCTGAGCAGACCAACGTCGAAAATCCGATCGACTACGGGCAATAGGCCGATTGATCACTCCCCTATCTGTTTTGACAAGCCCATATACAAAAGCTAAATACTTCTTCAAGATTGTATGATTTTGAAATTGTTTTTTAAAAAAAGTAAAAGCTGATTGGTTTTTGGCTATCAATAAAACCCCTGAGGTCTCACGGTCGAGTCTATGCACAATACCTGGGCGATAGAGAATAGTGCCATCTGCTAGAGTCATTGGCTCGCCTACTTCCTTGATGGCATCTCCGTATCGGTCGATGATCCAGTCGCACAGAGTCACTCCTTCACTGTTTTTTGAATCAGGGTGCACCATCAGACCTGCGGGTTTATTGATGGCTACCACGTCATTATCTTCGTAAAGCACTTCGATTTTTGGTTTTTGCGTCTTTTTAGGGGATTTTTCTACTTTCTTTTTTATTGGGCTTTTCTGCATGCCTCATATATAACATATATATGCCGTGTGGGCTATGTTTCTTTTTTCAATATGTAATAAAAGACATAAAAAATATGCTTTATATTGCATATTGAAGAAAACTACACTTCCTGTCGCGAATAAATAAATTTGAAATAAAACCAAATATAGTCTATGCTAGGGGCTGCCAGATGTATTTAGTATACGCGCGATTAGCTCAGTTGGTAGAGCAACTCATTTACACTGAGAAGGCCGGGGGTTCGAGTCCCTCATCGCGCACAACGCAGTGAGACCTACTCATACCCCTCAAGAGAGCGGTATTCGAGTAGAGTCAAGTACAAAAAATTGGTTCGATTCTTACCTCGTTTTTTGCTAGACGATAGATACTTTCTTGTTCGCCATCACGATCTTGCTCTTTAAGCAGGAGAGCATTTCGCGTTTCTCGAATATAGTACCGCTTCGTAGGACATATTTGGCGTAGTTGCGAATATCGATATCTGTCGTCTTGATGTGAATAGGCCTCTCACCAAGTAGTCCCCTCTGAAATCGACGGTGTCGATCGATTTCATCCTTAATCTTAGCCTTCATGCCAATCTCATTTAGGTCAATCTTGTCGATGATGTGGGCAATCTGTTCAATGAGGTCTTCTTCTCTCATCTGACCTCCTTTACATGAGTGATCCCGATATTTACAGCACCGATAGTAAACATACCTATGAGTATCGCCATTCTTGAGGTTCTTGTATTTTTCATCGGCGGTGATGCCTGAGCCGCATAATCCGCAGGTAATGAGCTTGGTAAATGCAAGGTCTTTGCCGTAGCTTTTCATGACATGCTCAGCTATATTCTCTTGGACTTGATCGAAAAGGTCTTTGGTTAAAATAGGCGTATGTTTGCCTTGATACCACTGACCACTCTTTTTGGGATATTCAAAGGTGCCGTAGTAAAAGTGACATCGGAGGGTGAGATAGATATTGCTTAAGTTCAAAGGCTTGCCGCTTTTGGTAGTAAATTTGATCTCGTCTTTCAACCACTTATGTATACGTCTGCCACTCCATTTTTCGTATGCCACTTTCTCAAACATCTTTTTTATTACTGGCGCTCTATGGGTATCGATATGTACCTGACACTTCTCATCTTTGTTCTTGCTGTTGAGATACCCCACTGGCGCAGGTGCGGGCCAGAGCCCCATCTCGCATCGAGCTCGCAGACCTCGCTTCACGTTTATGACCTTATTATCATTTTCGAGCTTGGCTTGTGAGCCGAGGATCATCAGCAAAAATTTTTCATTCGGATTGTTGCTGAATTTCTGGCCGCCGTATGTGCGGATCTCTTTCAGTAGCCCTTGATCCATGAGATCGACGATGCGTCCGAGGTCGCCTGCGTTGCGACTGATGCGGTCTGGTGCCCATGTGAGGATACCATCGAATTTGCCTTGCTTGATTTCTTTAATAATTTCCTCGAAAATAGGACGTTGTCCTGCCTCTTTGGCTGAATGAGATTCCTGTTTCGTGACAACAATATCAATATCCTGTTCCCTCGCCATTTTTTCCATCTCCTTGATCTGACTGTTGATAGAGAGGACTTGCTGGTCTTCCTCCTCGGTCGACTTGCGGGCGTATAGGCAATACTTGATTCTTGCGGGGATTGATCCTTTACCCACCAATCCAATAGGCTGTTGTGGTATATGTGTCATATACCTACAAGGGATGACGCAACCCTCTCGATGAGTCCAGACCCCCCCTAGTTGGTAAGATGTAGGTAAGTAATTACTCAAAATATCCAATGGATGTTAAAATAATCTAATGAAAAAGATTCTTATTTACGGAGCTGGATCCATCGGCATATATTTAGGAGCTATGCTCAAAGCCGACGACAATGATGTCTATCTCTTTGGCAGAAAGAAGCTCACGGATACAGGCGATAAGATTCTCATAGATGGCACTGAATACGACACGCCAAAAAAATTATTCGAACTTCCATTTGACGAGACGTTTGATTATATTTTCATAAGCACAAAGCTATACGACCTTGAGGAAGCCTTTCTGTCCATAAAAAAGCACGGCCTGAAGTGCTCGATACTCACAAGCATCCAAAATGGGCTGGTCGATAATTCAAAATACACAGATATCATTCCACACCAGCCTTTTCTTGTCATTTCAGTATTCGAGGGTTTCAATATTAAAGACAATAAACTGACGACGCGATCAACCGCATTGGGTTGGAAGGTCGATGATACGGCCGCAGGAAAAACAATCAGTGATCTTTTACTTCATGCCAAAATCTCGTGTCGCACTGAAAAAAATCTTGATGTCATCCGCGCAGAAAAAACTATAATGAACTGCTGCCTGAATGCCCTTTCGGCAATGGAAAACATGACTTTTTTTGAGCTATTCAGAAATAATCAGACTGAGGAAAAAATATCAAAACTATTTGACGAGTGCTATGCCGTACTCTCAGCTTATTTTTCTCTTGATGAAAAAGATGTAATGAAGCATAGGATGTACGATGTATGTTCAAAGATGCAACATTACTCTTCCTTACAACAAGACTTGCGCTCTGGCAGAAAAACGGAGATAGACTTTTTGAATGGGTACATCATCGAGTTAGGTAGAAAGAAAAATATACCCACACCAGAAAATCAGGAGATTGTTACTCGATTCAAACATGTTTTAACCCCGTAGCATGTTTCCACGCTACGGGGTTTGAGATGTTCCTTACGAAACTAACCATGCCACCGTTACCAGTGACCATGTGATTTCATTTCCGATTTCAGAGATTAAGAGACCTCGACGATTCCGATCCCAGCCAGTCTTGCTTGTGCCTCGACAAATCTGGTAAATGCGAGTCAGTGTCAGTGTGTGGAAGGTGATTACCATAACGGTATTCAACCCCTGTCCACCCACTTGATACACTTTCCACGCCATTACCACCTGTGGCACCGACTTGAAGATCAGGCTATAGACACCCTTCATGATCGGATCGAGCGTAGCGATATTCTGGGCTTTCGAGTAGACGAATGCCAAGACCAACGCAACCACAACGACTAGACCAGTAAAGGTGTCCCGCATATCCCAAAGGCTTTCTGCCTTCGCAAGCATTACCACCAGGAATGATCCGTAGACCACCGTTCCCAGGATATAAATCGCTACTGTCTGCTTCGTCACTCTGCTCGGTTGAGCTTTATGTGAAGCGATCGACAGATAGAGATTGATGCAGACGAACAGTCCGGTAAAGAGGAACATGCTAGTGCTCAATCCACGAGTGGAGTGAACAAGCATGTGCTGGGTTTGGAATCCGCCGAAAATCACCGCGAGAATCATCTGAAACCAGTAGAGAAAATCTCCAACTAGGTTATTTTGAGTTTTCAAGAGATACCTCCTGTTTGTCTTGGCCTATTTTAAGCTTAGCGTAAAGCACCAAAACTCTAGTACAATTATATCATGTAAATATACTAAAGTCAACAAAACGTCATGGTTCAATACCTTGGAATCACCCCAGTGGTTTAAGCTATGTATATGGCATATACAACAAATGAAAAGCTCCCGGAGATACGCGCACAAGCCGTCAGGCTTGTGCGCGAGGGCTGGTCGACTAGAAAAGCGGCTAGGCACTTCGGGTACACGCAAAGCGCGGTGGTGAAATGGTGCAAGCGTGCTCCGAAAACATATGATCCTAAGAGGATCGAGACAAGAAGTTCTGCTCCACACACATCGCCTGCATCGCTGCCGAAAGAAACAGTAGGCCGCATCATCCATGCAAGGTTGAAGAGCCGCCGATGTGCCGAGGTGGTGCATGAGATGCTGAAAGCCGAAGGTGTGAAAGTTTCCTTGTCTTCGATTAAAAGAAAATTAAATATATACGGACTGCTTAAGAAGCGCAGTCCATGGAAAAAGAGAAGGATGTACCCGCCAAGACCTGAGGCGAAAAGCCCAGGAATGCTGGTCCAGATCGATACCATCCACTTCGCAACCAAAGACGGCAGGCGCATCTACGTCTACACCGCGCTCGACGTGTATTCAAGGTACGGCTTCGCCATACTTGCAAAGAGGATCAGTGCTAAGCACAGCACATCATTCCTCAAAAAAGCAATTACATATTTTCCATTCAAAATCAAAAACATCCAGACAGACAACGGATCGGAGTTCAGTTTCTTTTTCACTGATTTTGTCGTGAGGTACGGAATGACCCATCGGCACATTCACCCAAGGTCGCCGAACGAGAACGGGCATCTCGAGAGATTCAATCGAACCATTCAAGAAGAAATCGGGAGATTCGGTTGGTGCATATTCACACGAAAAGACATTCGATCATTTCTCAAATATTACAATACAGAACGAATGCACATGGGCATTGATTTTAAAACGCCGAGCCAATTGATTACAAAGTGATTCCAAGGTGTTGACTAGAATACACAAAACCCAATATTTCCTATACTCAACAAAATCAAATGTCTATTATACGCCCTATATTATAGGTATTATTGTAAATCAATCTTTTTCCAATCCTCAAAAATTTGGCTTTGTTTGGGTTTTGTGGGGGTCGTCCGATTTGTCCGATTTTGTTGAAATGAGACATGTCTCACATACCCCGAGTAGTGTCTCATTTGTCTCATTTTGATATGGTTGAGGCATATTTCAGGACAGAATGAGACACGTGTTTTTGGTGTGTCTCATTTATAAATCACCTGAAATGGCACGAAAATGGGACATTCTAAATATGCCCTTTTCGTGTCCCATTCCTCCCATTTTGTTTTTGGTACCCAGACCTATACCCCTCAATCTGATATACTGAAATCCCCTCAAAGATGCTTACGGTACCTTGCACCACAAAGGTTTAGACTGGAGAGGGGCACCAGAACAGAAAACGAAGATCCTCACTCTTTCGTCGTAAGATACCCCACCCAAAAATTCCGCTTATAGCTTCTGTCATTCAGACAGGAATAACTAGTCTTTTTGTTCAACTCTAAAATTTTAAAATATTTTCCGTATAAATTTATAAAGTCTTCCCTAGAAAAAACTCGTTCGTACAGATCCAACTCTTTCATATAATAAGTGTCGTACTCTTTTCCGGGAGAAATTTTTAGGAGATTTTTAGCGTTGGCATCACCCTCTTTACATAGGGCTTTCACAAAAAAGAAACCGTCTGGCTTCAAAACTCGATGACATTCCGCTAAATATAATTCCCTTCCTTTTTCATCCAGAGAATTTGAAGAAGTCACATCCAAAAGAATACCCACCGACCGATCCTCACACAGAAATTTTGCTCCGATATTTTGTTTAAGATATTTGATGGTCAGACCAGAGCCTTCAGCTCGCTCTCGGGCAATTTTGATGGCTGTATCTGAGATTTCAAACCCAAAAGCTTCCGCTCCTAGCTCCGCAAAATAAAAAGAGTTTCGACCTGTGCCAGAGCCAAGATCAAGCACTTTTAGGTCTTTCATTGGAAACTCGGTACCAGCTCGCTTCAATTTCTTTTTTAAAAACTTCACAAAACGCACCACATCGTTTTGAGGCTTGTTGTCCTTGGTTAAAAGTTTAGATTTCTGATATTCTTTTTCCCAAGCATTTTCTTGCATAAAAAAACTATAGCATAGAAAGTCTGAAGTGGTGCTCCTGGTAGGAATCGAACCTACATTAACGGCTTAGAAGTCCGCTGTTCTATCCATTGAACTACGGGAGCATTTTGCAAATCTATCATCGAGATACCGAAGGGTCAATACTCGTTGGACCATTGCCTGCCTGGGCTCTCTGAAATAGATCCGCTTTGTGGTCAAAAAAACTGATCACTTTTTTAAGATCGGCCTGATGGCTCATGGTGCTGGTGGGGCTGGAGGTATCTGCAACTGAAACCGAACTAAAAAGGGTGCCCTGATTGATCTCGAAAAAGAGATACCCAGCCAATACGAAGTTTAAAAGATTAATGACAATCCCCAACAGCAGGATCAAACTCCAGTCGCCGTATGGCTCATGCCCAAAAGAAAAATTTTTCCACTTTTTTGAAGCAGTTTTGGATGATACGGGGCTGGTTTTTTTCTTAAAAAAAGATAAATTCATATTTTTATTTTATTGCATCTTAACGACAGAAAAATGGTATGTGGCAGTCCAGATATTTTGAGATTTTGGGGAGGTCGACGTCGCTCCGGTGATACCCGCTCCGCTTGCCGACTTGTCCAAATCAATTCTGGTAATATCCAAAATATATGGAGAAGACTCAAGCAGAGAAATAAAACGAACCGTTTCCGACCACGAGCCCGAAGTAGCAAAGGTCACTCCGATAGATTGCTTGCCCAAGGCATCCAAACCATTGCCATTATCCAGAGTAATGTTCTGAGTAGCATGCTGTAGGCCAACCGATGTGGCGAGTGATTCTATTTGAGTAATAAATTGAAGAGTGTTTTGGTCGCCACTCCCGACAAAATATGAATTCAAGCGATCCAAATATCCCTGGCTTTGATCCACAACAGACTTCAACGCCTGAACATGCTCATTGCTCTGTGAAAGCTGGCTTACTTGCGCGGCCAAAACGGCATTTTCTTCACTGACAGAGCGGACTTTGGAAAAAATCAAAAAATACCCGATTGCGGCGGCAACAACCAAAACAGCCACAAGGATAAAGAGACCGCTCGAGTTTTTTGGGTTTAATTTCATTTTTTTATGACTTGAAGAGGTAATGAAAAATTAATCGACTTTTCGTGGACAAAACTGGAGACAGGAAAACTGGTATTTTTGTAAAGCCCTGTCCCGTCTAGGGATGTGGCAAAATCAATCAGCTGCTGACGTGAAGAGGCCACCCCGGCAATTTCAATCGAAACAGGTCCGTCAAAAGCCGTCTTTACGTAGGAAATATGGTTGAGGGTCACGCCGGGAATAGTGGCTGCGGCTGTTTCTGTAATAAGCTGTGAAGCTGTATTTTGGCTTGTTGGCACCTTGATCGCCTTGAGGGTTTGGGTAGTCTGATCGACCACAGACTTCAGAGCATCGTCGCTTTGTTTTTGAAGTTTCAAGCTCAATTTTAAATCCGCCGTTTGAAAATTTAAGGTATTTTGTTTGGTCTTGACCAAAACCAAAGAAGGCACAAGCAACACTCCGGCCACAACTAAAATAAATAATACTCCGGCCAAAAAAACCGTAGCCAATCTCCGGTGGTATTCGGCTAAAACTTTTTTCTTATGTTGAAGAGGAAGGAGGTTTAACATATAAAATTTAGAGTGGGCGCAGTTTATTAAAGTTAGGTGAAGCTACTCCTATGACTGCCCCATAGTCCAACGCTTCAGACTGGTCAATGGGCGGTATATACTCATCAAAAGAAAAAAGATTGATCCAAACATTGGCAATCTCGACCTCAGCCTTGAGGCTAGTAGCTAGATATTCTCTAAAGCCAATCAAGGCAGCATCCTTGCCAGAAAGGATGACCTTGGCAATCGGTGCCCGTTCCCCGGCTGACGTTATTTGAGAAAAAGGAGAAGGCCTTGTGACCCTGGCTACTTCAGAGGTTTCTTCTGAAAGCCTGGACTTGGCTGCCTGGCTTTCCTCATTTTTTTTGTAAGATTGCCAATACGTATAGATACGTCCAATTTCATCCTTGATAGCTGAAGAAATATTGATCAAGGAAAGAAAAAGATCGTTATTTTCCGGACTTTTGATGAAGCCTTTTTCGTGTTTGATTTTTTCAGCTTCTTCGTGAGAAACATTAAATTGCTTCATGATAGCGGCGGTAAAATCATCACTGCCGATGTTGAGAGTCGAAGTAAACTGAGTAGCCTCTTCTGAAACGATAGACAACCCTGTAGTTTTTTCTCCCAAACGGACGAGCAAATATGTCCCCACATCTCCGTATTTGATAGTCGAACGAGAAAGAGCCTGAGGTTCAAGTAAAAAAGAAATCGGCGTCAACCCGCAGTGTTCAAAAAGAGCAATAAAGCCATTGACCACCGCTTGTGGCAGAGTAGACACCGTCACTAAAACTTTTCCATTTTTTTGGCTGCTCCTTATTTTGTGATAATCAAAAATGGCTTCATCCAGGGAAAGAGGCACATTTTCCTCGAGATGAAACTCGAGGTTGTCGCGGATTTCCTGGTCACTGCCGTCTAGCACCTCGGCGCTAAAAAGGTAGGCTTTTTCTTCAGGCAAGGTGGCCTCAATAAAAGTGAGCTTGTATTTGGTGCGTATTTCTATTAAAGCGTCGACGAGTTCTTTTTGCTCAATTAGCGGCTTATTGAAGTCCACCGCCGTTGAGAGTTTTTTTTCGCCGTAGCGGCCGACCCGAAAATCTCCTCCGCCATGATTGATTTCTATAAAACGGATAGCAAAAGGAGATACTTCCAGGCCAACATGTGGCATTTCCAAAAATACCGGGATGGGGAAAGCTTTGAGAAGAGAGGTACTAAGTGACATAAGAATATATCTAAAAAATATATTCCTTATTATAGCGCATTATTTCAAAATAACACCTGCTGGAACCTCCTCGAGAGGCCCTATCAAGGTGAAAGCTTCTTCGGTTGAAGCGGCCAGGATCATAGCCTGACTTTCAAGCCCGCGAATGGTGCGGGGCTCTAGATTGATGACAAAGCAGTATTTTTTTCCGATCAGACTGATAGGGTCTGGAAAGTGGAGAGAGATGCCCGACACCACTTGGCGAGGGTTTGCCTCAGCAAAGTCTACTGTTAGGCGCAAAAGCTTGTCAGTCTCTGGCACTTTTTCAGCGGTAAGGATTTGACCCACGGCTATTTTTACTTTTTTAAAATCGTCGAAAGAGATTTGTTCGTTGTTCATTTTATTTATTTTTATCTATATAACTTTTGAGGATCAAGGCGGCGGCCGAGGCGTCGAGGAGGTCGGAGCGCGAGCCCTGCAGTCTCCCCGCCTCGGCCGAGGTCATAAACTCAGGCTCTAACACAATGGGTACAGATAATTTGGATTGGAGTTCACTTTTAAATTTGTGGACTTTTTTCATAATATCATTTTCCTTTCCATCAAAACCTCGCGATTCTCCAAGAACAATCTGGCTCACATTTTCAGCCTGACATATTTTTACTATCTCATCAACTACTCGGGTCATCCCGATATTTTCAATGACGGCATGCGGAAAAGCGTACTGACTTGTCTCATCAGACAAAGCCACGCCCACGCGCTTGGTGCCAAAATCAATCCCCATCAGTTTAGTCATGGCGGTATTGTAGCGCGCTTTGAATAATTTGTCCGCTCAAATCATATTTTTGCCGATAAACCTCTTTTCTGCTAGTATGATCCGCGGTGAGGTGGCAGAGTGGTCGATCGCGTCAGTCTTGAAAACTGAAAGGCTCGAAAGGGTCTCGAGGGTTCGAATC
>JAQTMP010000025.1 GCA_028714275.1 Candidatus Paceibacterota bacterium | reverse complement strand
TCACCACTTCGTATTCAAGAAAAATTGTTCCGGTGGCGGTTGTCTCTTTGTTCACGAGACGCAGGCTTTGAGAAATTTCTTGATTAAAAAGTGATAGGCCTTGGCCAAAGAGAGTGGGTTCGACAGTCATGTAGAGTGTCGTGACCACTCCAGCTTTCATAAACAGGGTGTAGATCTGACCGCCACCACAGATAGCCACTTCGGCAAACCCTCGCTCGGCGAGTTTTTGCAAAAGGACGCGCGGCTCGTCTTGGGTCATTTCTGCACCTTTAAAACTTTGCGAGCGGGAGTACACGATATTGACTCGTTCTTTTAGCGGCTGGGGAAACGTTTTGAAGGTTTCTGATCCCATCACCACCACTCCCGCTCGCTTGGTGAGCTCCACAAACCTTTTCTTGTCTTCTTTGCTAGTCCAAGTAAAAGGCGACTGGCTCGAGTCGCGGGCAATGAAACCGTCTGCGGTCAAGGCTGCAATGATAAATACTTTCATTTTTTTACGTTTTGTTTTCGGTATTTTTTTACAGCCTCTACACCGCAATCGGGGCCTTGATCGGCGGATGCGGATCGTAGCCAACGAGCTCGAAGTCTTCCATTTTGAAGGAGAAGAGATCTTTGACGTCGGGATTGATCTTGACAGTCGGCAGCGGGCGAAAATCCCGTGTCAACTGTTCGCAAACCTGAGTGAAGTGGTTTTTGTATACATGCACATCACCCCCTGCCCAGATAAACTCATGCGGCGTGTAGCCAGTGACTTGAGCCACCATCATCAAGAGCAAGGCATAGCTAGCAATGTTGAATGGCACCCCGAGAAAGGTGTCGCACGAGCGTTGGTAAAGCTGGAGCGACATTTTTCCGTTTAGGATTTTAAACTGAAAGAGGCAGTGGCAGGGAGGAAGCCCCGCTTTGGCCATCTCATCAATCTCGGCCGGATTCCAAGCCGAGACAATCAGTCTGCGTGAGTCCGGGGATTTTTTGATATCCTCGATCAAACGGGAGAGCTGGTCGATCGGCTGGTTGTGGCCATCCTTGTCTAGGTTTGGCCATGAACGCCACTGATAGCCGTACACTGGTCCGAGGTCCCCGTACTTTTTGTTGAACTCATCATCGGCGACGATGCGGTCAGTAAAAGTTTTGAGGCCATTTTTCCATTCCTCACTGCTTGTGGCCGGTATCGGCAAGCCTTCCGACTTGAGATACCATTTGTAAGGCCATTCATCCCAGATGTGGTTGTTGGCAGCCAACAGTGTGCGAAGCTTGGTGTCCCCGGCGATAAACCAGAGCAGCTCGCTCAGAATGAGCCTGAACGGCACCTTTTTGGTCGTCAGCAATGGGAAGCCATCGGCTAGGTTGAAGCGCATTTGAGGGCCAAATATCGCTCGGGTACCAGTGCCGGTACGATCGGTGGTGTCTTCACCTTCGGCCATGATTTGCTTGAGTAGATCGTGGTATTGTTTCATTTCTTTTGATTCTATTTTATGTGCTTATTGTATCTATCTTTCATTATTCACGCCAGGCTGGTTTTGTCTAGTTTTTGCTTGTAGGCTGATTTTGATACAATGGCTCTATGAAGGACACTCAAATCCACGCTCTCATAGAGGCCGAAAAAAAGCGTCAGAAAAAAGTAATCAATTTGATCGCTTCGGAAAATTATGTATCGGACGATGTGCTCAAAGCTCTCGGCTCCGAGCTGACCAACAAATACGCTGAAGGGTATCCGGGTAAAAGATATTATGGGGGCAATGTGATTATCGATAAAATTGAATTGCTTGCTCAAAAAAGAGCTTTAAAACTTTTCGGACTTTCGTCAGACTCATGGCACGTCAATGTGCAGCCACTTTCTGGCTCTCCCGCCAACCTAGCTGTCTACACCGCCCTCGTCCCAAAAGGGGAAACGATCATGGGCATGTCACTTTCTCACGGCGGACACCTCACTCACGGGCACAAAGTTTCAGCTACGGGAAAATTTTGGCTCCAGATCCCTTATGGGGTTGATCCGATTACAGAGATAATTGATTACAAAGCCTTGCGTCAGCAAGCGATAGAAGAAAAGCCTCGCATCATCGTGTGCGGCTTTACAGCCTATCCTCGTAAAGTGGATTTTAAAAAGTTCCGTGAAATTGCGGATGCTGTCACCTTGTCTGACGGGACGCATCCGATCTTGATGTGTGACATGTCTCATTTTGCCGGATTGATTGCCGGGCGAGCGTACCCTTCACCCTTTGATTACGCTGATGTAGTCACGACTACCGTCCACAAAACTTTGCGAGGGCCCCGCAGCGCTATTATTTTTGTCAGGAAAGATCTGGAGATAAAAATGGCGGATAATAAAATAGGTAAGGGGGCCAGGAAAAAAGTCAGCGCCGCGGAGCTAGTAGACAAAGCGGTTTTTCCAGGGCTTCAAGGTGGCCCTCATATCAATCAAATTGCAGCAGTGGCCGTGGCCTTGCGCGAAGCAGACACTCCAGCTTTTCGAGCCTATGCCAAACAGGTGATGAAAAACGCTAGCGTGCTCGCCAAAGAGCTCGCACGCCTCGGCTGGCATGTTATTTCTGGAGGGACTGATAGTCACCTAGTGCTTGTAGATGTCTGGATGGGTGGCATCAAAAAACAAACCGACAGAAAAAATGAAAAGGGAGCTGGCGGCATCACCGGTGCAGAAGCGAGCGACCGCTTGGAGCGGGCGGGGATTATCGTCAATAAAAACACTATTCCAGGTGAGGGTCGCTCAGCTTTTGATCCTTCTGGCATCCGACTCGGCACGGCGGCTGAGACCACTCGGGGAAAAAAGGAAAGCGACTTTGTCGAAATTGCTCAAAAAATTGACCAGACTTTGAAAAAATAGCAAAAGCTGCTACCCTACATTTAGACACAGTCTTGAAAACCTATATAGATAACTGAATTATGAAAAAAGGCAAATTTATCGTAGTGGAAGGAGGCGATGGCGCCGGCAAAAGTTCTCAACTCAAAAGACTCAAGGAGGAATTGGGTGAGGCTGTTGTGATCACTCGTGAGCCAGGCGGGTCGCAGTATGCGGAGGAAATTCGCAATCTGATCTTGAAATCGCCCCACGCAAAACAGGCCGATGCTAAGACTCTTTTTGCCCTCTTTTGGGCGGCGAGAGCAGACCATCTCAAAAATACTGTCTTGCCCGCGCTCGAACGGGGAATCACGATCATTTCCGACCGTTTTGATTCGTCCACGTTTGCGTATCAGATTTACGGACAGGAGGCCAAAGAGCTCGAGAAGTTTTTCTGGACCATTCGCGACTTCTATCTCGGTGAGATTAGGCCCGACCTGTACATTTACCTCGACGTTGACATCGAGACGGGCCTACGGCGCAAGGCCGGTCAGGGTGAGGATGAAAATAATCACTTTGATGCCAAAAAGCTGGATTTTCACAAGCGGATGCGTGAGGGCTTTATGCAATTTTTGACTCGCGTGCCGCATGTGATCATTGATGCCAATCAATCGGTCGAGAGCGTGAGGAAAAATTTGAAAAAAGCCCTCTCCCTCAGCCTCTAGGAACGCGGTAAATTTAAAAGACTTCTGTTGCAGCTGCGACAGAAGTCTTTTTACTTTTTGGACCAAAGTAGGGTATAGTATGCCTATGAATATTGATATTCAGTCGATTCTCAAAAAAAATATCCATCAAGCCTTGCAGGCCTTGGGGAGGGAAGGAGAGCTTTCTTTAGATTCTATCCATCTCGAACACCCAGCCGACTTGGTGATGGGGGATTTTTCCACAAATATTGCGCTGGCTTTAGCTAAAAAAACCAGCAAAAATTCGTTGACCCTTGCGGCGGAAATAATGGCCGCCATCAGCTCTTCGAAGCCTCAAGAGATTGCTAAAGTGGAGGTAGCCGGGCCGGGTTTTATCAATTTTTATCTCGATCATCTTTTTTTGAAAATGTCAGTGGCAGAAATAGTGAGCAAAGAGGGTAAAGTCGGTGCTAATACTTTTTTTGCGGGTAAAATGGTAGCCGTTGAATACACTGATCCCAATCCTTTCAAACAATTTCACATCGGGCATTTGATGACAAATATCATCGGGGAATCCTTAGCTCGTCTTTATGAATTCTCTGGGGCTGATGTGAAGCGGTTGTGTTATCAAGGCGATGTGGGCCGGCATGTCGCTCTGACCCTATGGGGTTTGCGTTTTATGGACAAGCCTTTTCCATCAGACGAGGCTCCGCTGGCCGAAAAAACGGCTTTTCTCGGGGCAGCCTATGCCCTCGGCTCAAAAAAAATCAAAGAAGATCCGACGGCTGAAATTGAAATCAAGGAAATCAATCGAAAAATTTACGAACGTTCTGATGAAGAGCTCAATGCCATCTACGCTAAAGGCAGAGAGTGGTCGCTCGAACATTTTGAAGAGATCTATGCCGTGCTTGGCACAAAGTTTGATCAGTACTTTTTTGAAAGTGTCACAGGGCCTATCGGCAAAAAAATAGTCGAGGAACATCCTGATATTTTTGAAAAAAGTGAAGGGGCGGTTGTTTTTCCAGAATCAAAAAGTGGCTTGCACACGCGTGTTTTTATCAACAGTGAGGGCTTGCCGACATATGAAGCCAAGGAGCTCGGCCTCGCCAAGGTAAAATATGCAGCTTTTCCCTATGATCTCGGCATTTCTATTACCGGCAATGAGCAAAATGACTATTTTAAGGTGCTGCTCAAAGCGCTCTCATTTATTTTTCCAGAAATTGCGGCAAAGTCAGCCCATCTTTCTCACGGGATGTTGCGTCTAGCGGTCAACGGGGGTGGCTCGGCTAAAATGTCTTCACGTACAGGGGATGTTATTACCGGCGAATCCCTTTTGAAGGAAATGATTGCTTCAGCCGAAGAAAAAATCAAAGATCGCCCCAGTCTCACGTCCGAGGAAAAAAAGGAAATAGCCAAAGCGGTCGCTGTCTCTGCAATTAAATATTCCATTTTGAAACAGGCTACCAGCAAGGATATTATTTTTGATAAAGAAAAATCGTTGTCATTTGAAGGGGATTCGGGTCCATATCTGCAGTACTCATATGTACGAGCTATGTCTGTCATCAAGAAAAGCGTTGAAAAAAATGAACTGGAAAAGAAAGAAGGATCAGAAAACATCCCCGCTATTTCAGAGCTGGAGCGCAAACTCTATCGTTTTGGAGAGGTAGTTTCTCAGGCCTGCCAGGATCAGGCCCCGCACACTGTCGCTCAGTATCTCCTCGAAATGGCGGCTGCCTTCAATAGTTTTTATGCTTCCACACCTATTCTCCCAGCTGGCAGCGAGCGTGAGTATCGCCTTTCTCTTGTGAAGGCTTTCGCTATCGTGATGAAAAATGGTTTATGGCTTTTGGGAATTTCTGCTCCGGAGAAGATGTAGTCCTTGATCGTACCAGTACATTAGGGTAGAGTATCCTCAGAACAAAAATGGAGGAAAAAGATGGCTAGATATAAAGTTGCTAAGAACAAAAAATGGTCGCTGAATATCATGAAGGAATTCGATATCAATCTGGATGTTGAGTCCGAAACCCTCAAAAGGATTATTTATTGGCATATCAGGATGAGCCATACGCGTAGCGATTTTGGCCTATTCCCGTTGCACCAGACCAATCTTTTCAAGCAGGTCCAGCTTTTACTGGTCATTTTGCTCAAATCCACGGATCCTGTCGCGAGGAACTATATTGAACGGGGTTTGATCAGCGAAAATCAAAAAAAACGCTGCTTGGACCAAAACCTCGAAAATGCCTGTCGGGAAATATGCTCATTGCAGGAAAAGGATGTGGAGATTGGGTTGCTTTTGCATAAGGCCACGCGCATCGTTTTTTGGGATTTTTTTCAAGAACTCGACCTCACATCCATTCAAACCAAGCGCCGTCTTTCGAAAGCGGCCTAGCCCGGAAAAAGGTTGAAAAGGTTTAAGATATAAAACAGGCGGCTACCTTCAGGGGGCCGCTTTTCTGTTTATGTTCTGTTTGAAAATGTTTTAGTGGTGTCCTTTTTCTCAATATGTAATATAAAGCATAAAAAATATGTCTTATATTACATATTGAGAAAAAGAACACCCCAGACTTTTCGGTTTCCGACCATTCCTGCTTCTAAGGACCATTTTCTATCATTTTCACCCATATTTTGCTATATTCTTACTATGTCTCAAGAAAAAGGTCCTCAAAAAATTACCCAAAATATTGTAGGTAAAGACGTTAAAAGCGCGGCAGCCTTGCGCGAGGAAGAAATCCTAGCTTTTTGGCAAGCTGAGAAAATTTTCGAAAAAACTTTAGCTAAAACTACTTTATCCAAAACTGCAAATGGCAAGCCGGAAAAAGAGCCTTACGTTTTTTATGACGGCCCACCCTTTGCGACAGGTCTACCTCACTACGGGCATCTTTTAGCTAGTACTATCAAGGATGTCATTCCTCGCTATCAAACCATGCTCGGCCGACGAGTCGACCGTCGTTGGGGATGGGATTGTCACGGCCTGCCTGTAGAAAATATTGTGGAAAAAGATCTCGGTGTTTCGGGCAAAAAACAAATCGAAGCGATCGGGGTGGAAAAATTCAACGAACACGCCCGCAGTCAGGTGCTCGGCTTTGTGCATGATTGGAAAAAAACTATCGAACGCATCGGCCGTTGGGTGGACTTTGAAGGTTCGTACAAAACGATGGACAATACCTATATGGAGTCGGTCTGGTGGGCTTTGAAAGAAATGTATGACAAGGGTCTGGTGTATGAAAGTACCAAAGTGCTGGCCTACTGTCCGCGCTGTGAGACACCGATCGCCAACTCTGAGATTGCGATGGATGGTAGTTATCGAGACATCACCGATATTTCAGTGTATGTAAAATTTGCACTTGTAGACGAGCCAAACACAGATGGGGCAAATACTTTTATTTTAGCTTGGACTACAACCCCTTGGACTTTGCCGGGCAACTTTGCGCTGGCCATCAATCCAGATATTTTTTATGTAAAAATCAAGAAAACTTTAGCAGACGCAAATGTGACAGGAGACAAAGTGGAAATGTACTGGCTGGCTGAAGATCGCGTCGCGCATATTTTTCCTGCAAAACCAGATGAAAAACCTGTCGAGGTTTTGGAAAAAGTAAAAGGCTCGGAGCTTGTCGGGCGAGCCTACACACCTATTTTTGATTATTTTGTAGATTCTCCACTAATTGCGCCAGAGGTTCGCGCGAAAGCTTGGAAAATTTATGCAGCGGATTTTGTGACTACAGAAAGTGGTACAGGGGTAGTGCATATTGCGCCGGGCTATGGTGAAGACGACCTGGAACTGGCGCATAAAGAGGGGATTCCTTTTGCCCACCATGTCCAAGGTGATGGCCGTTTTATGCCGCTCGTCAAAGATAAAGAGCTAGCAGGTCTGATGGTAAAACCAAAACCTGAAAAAACAGGGGATCATCAGTCTACGGATATTGAGGTCATCAAGCTGCTCGCTCACAGAGGCTCACTTTTTGCGAAAGAAAAAATTATCCACTCATATCCCCATTGCTATCGTTGTGATACGCCACTTTTTTACTACGCTATCCCATCTTGGTTTGTGCGGATCACCAAAGTCAAAGAAAAACTTTTAGAGCTGAATGAAAAAATAAATTGGGTGCCGGAACATCTCAAAGAAGGTCGTTTTAAAAAAAGTATGGAAGGGGCGCCGGATTGGACGATCTCTCGCAACCGTTACTGGGCTTCACCTTTGCCTATTTGGAAATGTGAGACGACAGGTGAAGTGGAGTTTGTTGGATCACTTGATGAACTTAAAAACAAAACTCGTCGCAATCGCTATATCGTCATGCGTCACGGAGAAGCTGAGCACAATATCAAGCGGGTGATGATTTCGGCGGTGGATGCGCCGTATCATTTGACGGAAAAAGGTAAAGAACAAATAAAAGATTCTGCAGAAAAATTAAAAGAAACCCTAAAAAATAAAAATAATTTTGGCGGTGAAAAAATCGATGTGATTATTACTTCACCTCTTGTCCGGACCCGCGAGACAGCTGAGCTCGTGGCCAAGGAGCTGGGCTTGTCATCCAAAGACATTGTCGTAGATGATCGCATTCACGAAGAAAATTTTGGAGACCTTGAAGGTAAATCTTTTGACGAATATTGGAACTTTTATAAAAATCCAGCCGAGCGACTAGAGCAGGGACCTCAGAACGGTGAAAACCTTTTAGATATTCGTCAGAGAATTGGGGATTTTCTCTATGATATAGATGAAAAATATCAGGGTAAAAATATTTTGGTGGTCACACATGATGGTCCAGCCAAAATGTTTAAAGTGATCACAGCAGGGGCGAGCAAAGAGCACGTCTTGGATTATTGGGATGGCCCAGATGGTTTTATGCACCCAGGCAGTTTTGTTGAAATAGATTTTGCTTTTATTCCTCACAATAGAGAGTACGAGTTAGATCTCCATCGACCTTATATTGATGAGGTGAAGTGGGTGTCAAAATACGGGTTCGTAAAACGCATCCCAGAAGTGATCGACTGTTGGTTTGAGTCTGGCTCGATGCCATTTGCCGCCAACCATTATCCTTTTGAAAACCAAGCACTTTTTGCGGAGCGTTTTCCGGCGGACTTTGTGTCTGAATACATTGCCCAGACTCGCACCTGGTTTTATTACATGCACGCGGTTGCCGGTATTCTTTTTGACAACATTCCTTTCAAAAATGTGGTCACGACAGGCACAGTCCTCGCCGAGGATGGCCAAAAAATGTCCAAATCAAAAGGCAATTTTATGGACCCGGCAGTTTTGTTGGATAAATTTGGAGCGGATCCGTTGCGTTTGTACCTTCTATCTTCGCCTCTGATGAAAGCCGAGGATTTGAATTTTTCTGAAAAAGGGGTGGACGAATTGTACAAAAAAGTCATTCTTCGCTTGGGCAATGTAGTTTCTTTTTATCAAATGTATGCCCAAGATGGAGCACAAGAGGCCGAAGGTAGACAAAGTAAAAATGTTTTGGATAAATGGGTGTTAGCTCGCTTGCAACAAATCGGTCTTGAGATGACAGAAGGGCTTGAGAGTTATCAACTGGATAAGGCTTCTCGACCGATACTGGATTTTGTGGACGATCTTTCGACTTGGTACTTGCGCCGTTCGCGTGATCGTTTCAAAGGGGACGATGTGGAAGATAAAAATAGTGCTCTAGCCACGCTGCATTTTGTATTGATGCAGTTTGCTACTCTCGTCGCACCCTTCATGCCTTTTATCTCCGAAGATATTTTCTTGAAAATAAAAAATTCACAAGACTCAATCGCAAATTCATCCAACCCAGAAAGTGTTCACCTTTGTGCTTGGCCGACTTTTGTAGCCCTTACTCAAGCTGAGCAAGAGCTTCTCGCTGATATGATCGAAGTGCGCTCGATCGTCTCTCGCGGTCTCGAAGCTCGCGCTAAAGCAGGTATCAAAGTCCGCCAGCCTCTCGCAGAGCTCCGGGCTCGCTCGGATCAAGAGGGGATTGCTGACAAGGTTGACCTGCTTGATCTCATTCGTGACGAAGTGAATGTCAAAGAAGTGGTCATGGACGCGGCTATTGCAGAAAGTGTGCAGCTCGATACGGTCATCACTCCAGAGCTTCAAGAAGAGGGCGATGTGCGTGAGATTATTCGAGCTATCCAAGAAGCGCGCAAAGAAAAAGGTTTGTCTCTAGGAGATGTGATTGATCTTCAGATCACTACAGATGAAAAAGGCAAGGCCCTCATCTCAAAATATCTCGAAATGATTAAAAAACCGACATTGACTAAAAATGTGGAAGTGGTGATTGGCGAAAAATTGTCGATCACTATCTTGTAATTGGTTTTTTGCGCCTCACTCTAGTTTCAATTTTATGTCCCATCATATTTATCAGACAGATGGTTTTATTTTAAAAAGCCGCGAGGCTAAAGACGCCAATCGTTTTTACCAGATCTTTACACGTGACTTGGGTCTGATAGGTGCGTCTGCGCAGGGGGTCCGTCTGCTCAAGTCCAAGTTGCGCTACTCGTTGCACAGCTTTGCCTATAGTCATCTTTCTCTAGTGCGCGGACGCGAGGTCTGGCGCATCACTAGCGCTGGGCGAATAGAAAATATTTACAAAGACCTCGGTCCGGAAACTCCCCAACCCGAACGTTTTTTGTTGGTGGAACGGATTTTTTCTTTACTCGATCGTCTCCTCACCGGTGAAGAAAAAAATGAGCCGCTTTTCGAAGCGGTGCTTGGGCTGATTAATTTTTTAAAAATAGACGAAGCAAAAGTGGATAAAGTGGATTCTGCACTATTTTCTGCCGACGAGCTTCGTTCCATCGAAACCATTTCCGTCATGAGGATTTTATATTTTCTTGGCTATTTTTCC
>JAQTMP010000024.1 GCA_028714275.1 Candidatus Paceibacterota bacterium | reverse complement strand
CGGGGCCAGCATCTTCATGTTCATAAACCTGGGGAGGTTCAATCTCTTTTTGAAGAAAGGCCTCCGTGCTTGCATAAATGATATAGTCAAGCAGTTTACAGAGTTGATGAAGTCTCGGTACATTCTACTTGCCCCCGATCTCGGCGCGTATTTTATTTGCACTTTCATCATCCGAATTTTTCAAAAAATCGATGAATAGGCTTTTGCACTTCTCCAGATTTGGCGTTGAGATGGGCGTAATATTGCCCAGCCACCTGGCGAATTCCAGCCCAATAATCCTCTGACTTTCCTTCAAGGATTTCATTTCCTTTGACAGGAATGCCTCGATCTTTTTTCCTAGCTCGACACGTTCATTCCAAGATAACAAATTAGAACCCATAATCATCCTCACTTTTTGTTTGCTAGTTTTTCTAAGCCAACACTACAGCTTTCTTGAAAAAAAGTCTAGCCTGTTAGTCAAAGGCTTCTAATAGGATAAGTACGAATCCACTGATACGAAAAAGGCGTTTTGGTGTCATAGATTATTTAAATTAAGTTCGTGAATGCATAGAGTGTGTGTATAAAAGCTTTAGTTTTTCCAGCCCTCGGTGTATCTGCACAGCGACAGTATTTTTAGATTGGCCGGTGATAGCAGATATTTCTTTGATGGTTAAGTCCTGTATATAACGCAAGCGCATAATGTTTTGATACTTGGTCGGGAGACGTGGAATAAGAAGAATCGCTATTTTTCCATCCAAAATATTAAAAACACGATCATCACCCTCAGAACTTGGCTCAAATCCTTTTTCAATCAGACTATCGAGCGAGGTGGTTTTATGTTTTCGATAGTCGTCAATAATTAAGCCATTTAAAACGTGATAAAGAAAAGATTTCATGATTTCAATTTTTCCACCTTTTAAAATGTATTTCCAGGTTTTCATAAATGTGTCCTGAACCAGCTCCTCACCCGTGTCATGATTGCTAGTCTTAAAATAGGCATGCCTGTTGAGCCCCCTCTCATAGTCCTTGTGGGCTGTGGTAAGTGTTAGTTTCTGAGCAACCCTTTTTTCCTCATTTTTAGACGTCATTGTAATAATGATGCCGTACGAGAGACCTTTATATTACGCCTCTATTTTGGGAGTTCTTTCGAACAATCTGCATCTAAAAACTTTATTTTTGTAATAATTTCTGCCATACGGCGGCATGGATAGTATGAAAAACAAAAAAATAAAAAACAAACAAAAAAAACCTGATCTAGACGGGGCTGATTTCCTAGAGCGCTTATGGAATGAAAGTTGGACCTACATTAAGACGGTAGTAGACGTTGTCAGGGAACCTATTTTAATCCTTGATAAAAATTTTAAGGTTATGGCTGCCAATGAGCCTTTCTACAGAACCTTTCAGGTCGAAACAAAAGATACTGAAAATAAACTCGTTTACAAGCTTGGAAATGGTCAGTGGGATATCCCGGCATTAAAAAAATTGCTGGAAGATATTTTACCCAAGAATACCTTTTTTAAAGGTTTTGAAGTCATTCATGATTTTCCTTTTATTGGGCGGAAGGTGATGATTTTAAATGCTCGCCAGATTCATTTCAAAGAAGGGCCAACACTAAAATTGTTTCCGCCTATTATACTTTTGGCTATTGAGGACGTGACAGACATGATGGCTGTAGCAGAGAGACTTGCGGGACATGTACATCATTTCGAAACCAAACTTACAGAAAAAACAGCAAAATTAGAAGTACATATTAAAAAATTGGAAAAAGAGATTAGTGGGCTTAGAAGAAAGTTATAAAGCTAACTGTAATCAAAAACTAAATGGTCCGGCAGTAATATGGTAAGGTCGAGACTCCTTCAATAATCGGGTTAACTCATTAGCAACAAATAAAATAATAATAAAAATATGAAAAAAACTTTAATGGTAGCAGCTTTTGTTCTTGGGACTCTTCCCATTGCAGCATTTGCTGATACGCTTACTCGCCAGTTAGACGTCGGGTCAACAGGAAACGATGTCTCTTCTCTGCAGACCTTTCTAGCAGAAGACGTCAGTCTATATCCTCAAGGTCTTGTGACAGGTTACTTCGGCAGCCTAACCCAGAGAGCGGTCTCAAATTTCCAAAGCCGAAATAATATTCCTGCTGTCGGACGTGTCGGGCCTATTACTTTGGTAGCTTTGAATGCCCAGATGGGTGGCAATACAATTGGTTCCAACAGAACAGCGCCAGTTATTAGTAATTTAGGCATCAGTGTTTCAAGGAATACAGCCTTACTCAATTGGGCTACAAATAAAGGCGCAGCAGGGATAGTGTACTACAATACTTCTCCACTCAACATGATAGAAGCAAGTGCCAACACTCCAGTGACTATCTCCGGATCTGCCCTTACTGTTAGTACTAGTCTACAGACTTCGTTTAGTGCAGGCTTGGTAAATTTACAACCTAATACAATCTACTATTACGTAGTTTACGTAAGAGATGGTATGGGCAACGAGTCCGTCACTTCACAGTCAACCTTTCACACTTTAAACTAACTAAAAAAAGTTTGTTAAAAGACCACCACCTTAAAGAGGTGGTTTTTTAATGGTTTCAAGCGGTGTAATGTTTTCCTCATTATAACGGCTGTATCAGCAGTGGGGCTATTAATAATTAGTAGGAATTAACCTTATAAATTTATGACTAAAACATCAACAATCTTGGTAATAATCATTGTTTTGATCTTACTTGCAGGGGGTATCTTCTTCGTCAGCCAAAATCAAAATTCGATACCTACCAATGCCACGTCGACTCCTGCATACCCAGCAGGTAGCAACTCGGCAAATTATTCGGGAAACACAGTTCAAACTAATACCGTAACAACTCAGACGGTAGCCGGGGCCCCTGTAG
Source organism: Candidatus Paceibacterota bacterium (assembly GCA_028714275.1). Taxonomy (NCBI): domain Bacteria; kingdom Bacillati; phylum Minisyncoccota; species Minisyncoccota bacterium. Next base: position 7,645 of record JAQTMP010000024.1, on the reverse strand, counting down.
TGATAACTGGCCTTACAGCCTTTCCTTCCGACACCGCGGCGACTATCACAGGTCTTGTCACCCCAAACGGAGCCTTCACGAACTATTGGTTTGAATTTGGTACTTCAGTTAACCTTGGAAATAAAACATCCACCCAATCAGTCGGTTCAGGCTTTACACCAATACCAACCCCAGCCCTTATCACAGGGTTGAAGACAAATACGACTTACTATTTCCGTCTTGTAGCTTCAAACCAGTATGGCCAGGTTTCAGGCACACAGTATTCATTTCAGACTACACAAGGTAATCCTCCACCGACTGGAAGTGCTCCTACAGTAAAAACTGCAACGGCTAGTGAAGTTTCAACAACTAAGGCCACTCTCAACGGTCTCGTAAACCCAAACAAAGGCACCACTCAATACTGGTTCGAGTATGGCACAAGCACTAGCCTAGGTAATGTTAGCGCCTTTACTTCTGCCGGAAATGGTAGTGTAAATGAATCAGTAAATCTTTCACTTGCTGATCTTATTTCCTCAACCAGATACTACTTCCGTCTCGATGCCCAAAACCAGTTTGGAACCATCAATGGAACGATTCTTAACTTCAAAACAAAATAAAAAATTAACCAAAAAAAGCCCCCACAGTGTGAATCCTGAGGGGGCTTTTTTGTGGTGCTGAGTTGGGTGTTTATCGAATTTATTTACTTAGTTTGTGACGACGATGTTGCCTTTCATCATTGGGTGGATGGAGCAATGATAGCTAGTTGAACCATTCTTATTAAAGATGAAACTAAATGATTGTCCAGGAGAAAGTATTGGCGATTCCAGAAGGTTCTCTGAATCTGAAGTCACTGTGTGAGGAGCACCATCATTGTTAGTCCAGGTGACCTTTGTTCCCGTTTTAATATTTACTGTCGATGGATTGAATGCAAAGTTTTTTATGCTAATTGTGATGCTAGCTGCTACGGGTTTTGTTGAGGTGGATATATTTTGAGTGGTTGTAGAATTAGTTACAAGAATTTGATTAGAGTTTTGATTTGAATTATTACTAAAAAAGATAATCGCCCCTCCAATAACGATAATTGCTAGTACCAATAATATTATGGTTGTTTTATTCATATAAATATAAGTTTATTAGCGTAGGTTGATAATAAATTATTATAGCACCATAGACCCAAACTGTAGACAAGGCCTATAAGAGAGCAATATTATTTTTCCTTCAAATATTTACCCGCAATACTGAGCGCGAAGGAGGGGAGTATGATGAAGACGCAGGCCATGAGGAGTCTTATGAAAACCTGGTTCACCGGAGCGTTGTCGTTTGGTCCACCGAACAAGACGAGACAAAGCCCGACAATGCCGAAAGCGATTGAGGTGCATATGAAGATGCGGGTCGAGATTTTTTGCATAGACTTATTACATCATTGTTAAATAAAACTATTTCTTAGTATGTACCGCAAATCTGAAGCTCGAATAGGAGATATATAGGGCTACGAGCGTGCCGATCCACGAGAGCCAAAACGGAGCCGCCCATCCGCCAATATCTATACTGATGCCGAACGCGAGACGAAGTAGATGTGCCAATCCGACGATGCCCATAATGATGCCGACAACAATAAAAAGAGTTTTCTGCTTCATTGACGGTGTGTGGATATCCGCATGCCAGGCATAGTGGACGAGGATGGCGATCAGGATGATGTCGAATATCATCCAAGCCTCCACAGCTGATGGCGTAAAAGAGATACCCCAGAAGTTGAGTGGTCCGATGTTTGAAGTTAAGAACCAGAGTCCCACAAAAAAATCTGCTGTGACCAATCCAGTTGCAAATTTGGCAATTTCCTTGAGCGCGTGTCTGTGATTATTCATGGCTTTATTGTACAATAGATTGATATGACTGAAAACTATCACGGACTAACAACCCAACAGGCCGCTGATATATTCAAACGAGACGGTTCCAACAGTCTTCCTGAAAAAAAGAAAAACGTCCTTCTTCTGGTAGTGAGGAATGTTTTTTCATTGATACCACTCATGCTTTTAGCGGCCGCTTTTCTGTCTCTCTATAGTGGCAGCGACGTTAATTTTTGGATCATCCTGTTCCTTTTCTTTTCCAATTTTGCGATCGGCCTCTGGCATGAGCGAAAGGCGGACAAGTCTATCAAGCAGCTTCAGGCCCACCTAACGATCAAAGTATCGACCTTACGTGACGGCGTCTGGGGACTTATCGACTCCACCCGTCTAGTTTGCGGTGATATCATCGCTCTTAAGATAGGCGCACTAGTGCCGGCTGATGTGAAGATTATCGAGGCAAAAAACCTCTCTATCAACGAATCAGTCCTGACTGGCGAATCACTTCCTAAGGAAAAAAAGGCTGATGACACATCGTATTCTGGATCCTACGTGACGACAGGAAGTGGTATAGGGGAGGTAATGGCTACGGGTGCGGGTACATTTTTTGGCCAGACTATCGCTTCGATCGATGTCAAACCACGTCAAAGCTCGCTCGAGAAAGATATTTTATCTATCTCAAAATTTATCTCAATCGTGAGTTTCATTGTTGTCATCATTCTGACTATAGTATTAGCGCTAACACATTCGGCCTTTATCGACGTAGTCACTCTCGATCTCAGTCTGCTCATCGCCGGCATCCCAGTGGCCTTACCGACGGTCATGAGTCTCATCATCTCGATCGGCGTGCTCAATCTCGCGAAAAAGCAGGTGGTCGTCAGGAGACTAGCCTCACTCGAAGATCTGGCCAATGTAAATCTGCTCCTTTCAGATAAAACCGGCACGCTCACTCAAAATAGCATCAAGGTGGAGCAGATTATTTCCCTTGATCACTTTACGGAACATGATGTGGCTTTGTATGCAGCGAGTGCTGTTTCAGGATCGCATGACAATCCTCTCAGTGAGGCTATTTTTGAAAAAGCTAAATCGTTGTCTATCAATCCATATCCTCTCATAGACTACACACCGGGAGACTCGGAGCGGAAACGAAGCACCGCTATCGTCTCAATTGATGGCGTCACGTGCGCTATTGCTTCTGGCGCGTCGCAGGTCATTGCCTCATTGTGCACACTCGATGATGCAGATCGAAAGAAGTTTAATGAAACTGTCCAAAAAGGGGCAGACGGCGGCTATCGTGCTATTGCTGTAGCGATCAATCGACATGGTGTTGTAGAAAAAAACATGACGCTTGTCGGCATTCTTTTTCTGGCTGACAGTCTTCATGCAGATGCAAAATCAACCATTGAGTTCATGGGCCAAAAGGGGATTGAGGTCAAAATGATTACCGGTGACAACCTGGCTATCAGTCAGCGTATTGGCGGAGAGCTCGGTATCAAAGGTGATATTGTGCCAAGAGATATTCTGGATGAAAATATAGACATTTTGAAAGAGAGATTTGATGCGATCGGAGGCTTTGCTGAAGTGTTGCCAAAAGACAAATATGAAATCGTTTCACTTGCCCGGGCCCATCACGTCGTGGCGATGACGGGCGACGGGGTCAATGATCTACCAGCAGTGAAGAATGCCGATGTCGGCTTTGCGGTTTCAAACGCCGTTGACGCTCTCAAGAGCGGGGCCGATATTGTGCTTTTGAAGAACGGCATTTCTGTCATCAAGGATGCCATCATCGAAGCCCGAGATATCTTTGCTCGACTTTACAACTATTCGCTCTATCGGATTTCCGAGAGTTTCCGCTTGATCATCACCATTGCCGTCATCGGGCTTATTTTTAAAACATTTCCACTCACGCCGGTTCAGCTCATTGTGCTTGCATTCTTGAATGATGTGCCGATCGTGTCGCTTGCATTTGACCGCGTCAAAGCAACGGAAAAGCCGGCTCATGTTGATGTTAGAAAACGTTTTACTCTAAGCACGCTCTTCGGTCTGACCGGTGTCGCCAATAGCCTCATCCTCTTGTATGTGATGGTTGCTTGGCTTCACCTGCCATGGTCAATCATCCAGACTATGTTCTTTCTCAAGCTGACTGTTTCAGGGCACATGCTCGTCTATGTGGCACATACGAAAGAAACATGGTTCAAGTATCTACCGAGCCGACAGGTTATCATAGCCACGATTGCAACCCAGCTTATTGCCACCGCACTTGCATTCGTCGGATTTCTCACCACACCGATCTCACTGTCGCTCATTATCCTCGTGTGGGTCTGGTCATTCTTCTGGATGCAGATAAGCGAGATCATGAAGCATCAGAAGTTTATTCAGGTTTAAGTAATGTATGCTAGCCATATGGCTCGACATGGTACGGAAAATAGGAACCTTCTGGAAGCAGAACAAAGAGCTTATTTGGCTGCCGAATATCAAGCAGGGTTTCTTTGGAATCACGCAGCCGACGGCTGAGGAGATGGCGAAGTATCGATAAGAAAACTGCAAAGCAGTGTAATTCGGCAGGAAGTAAAATTTGTGCTAACATAATCTCCACATGCGGGATCATTCTTCAACTATTCTAAAAATCAAGCCAAGTATCGCTCTTATCATCACATTGAACGATAAAAATGTGATTATGGGAACAGGTAGCGGTTTTATTTTTTGGAAGAAAAATATTCTTGTCACATGTAATCACGTTGTAAAGGGCGTAAACTCAATCTTCCTTAAATTCCCTGGGGTCGAAACGCCCATATCCGCAAAAGTCTTACTGAAAGATGAAGAACATGATTTAGCATTGTTAAAATTTGAAGACGATTCAAGGTCACCTCTTGAACTAGCGTCCAAGGATACGGTAAAAGAGGGTATGCCCGTTCTCTTTGCTGGATATCCAATAAATATTCAAGATTTAACAACACATCAAGGCATCATATCTTCGATAGCTAAAGACCCTACTGGGAAGGTTATTTATCTGATCGATGGAACCGTGAATTCAGGAAACAGTGGTTGCCCGCTCATGGATGAGGATGGAAAGGTCATTGGTGTTGTAAATGCAAAGGGTGCCGTACGGCCCGACATAATTGAAAAAGTCCAAGGTATGTCTTCGGGGGCGGTGGCGCTTCATGGCATGGATCTGGTGGAAATATATAAAGTTTTGATAAATAATGTTCAGCTTGGTATCGGCTATGCCGTGCCGGCGAGTTATATCCCTGAACATAAGGAAATATCTATACCGCCAGTCGTTGTACCAGAGGAGAAAAGTAACCCAGAAAAATCAAATCAAAAAAATGGAAAATAAATTTTTATACAAATCAAATGGTAATTACTTAGGTTTCATTCAAAATGACACGATCTTTAATCGTGATGGAATTCCTCTGGGTTGGTTAGAAGGTGCTTTTGTATGGGATACCCAAGGCAGATTCAGAGGCAATTTGATTAAGGGTCCTGTCGGTAATCAAGTGTTTTATATTTGGTCAAACAAACTAGCGATACCTCCTTTGTCTAAGCCTCCTCGTCCTATTTCAACTCTTCCAAGTATTCCGCCGCCTCCAGCAAATATTCAGCCCGTTGGTATGCCTGTAGGTTGGGCAGATGCGTTTGAGTAGTCCTATATCTTTGGTCTCTCTCCCTTCAGTAATCTCTCAAAAGCTTCAAGATTGCCAAGTATTGGAATGGATCGACCTCACCGAGCAGACCTTTGATTTTGCCTGCTATGCCCACATTTGGTTTGAAAAAGGAGATGATAAGGCCAAAAGGGCGATACTCGCATGTTTAGGCTCGAACCTCACCCTAAAAGGCAAAAAGGTCTTTGTAAATTACCATTCTTTCGTGAAGACACTCATAAAAAGTCGTCAGGCGGTTGAAGACGAATTAGAGAAGGTTAGAACCTCCAAAGTATCAAGCAATAAAAGACAAAACCCCACAAATTGTGAGGTTTCGTCACTAGGGCTCCGCACGTGGGAGGATGTTCGGATAAGCATCAAATGAACCAATAAGGGGTACTTCGCAGTATCCGCGTGACAAAGATTGGATATTTTATCATATAAGTCAATATGGACTTTGCAGGATACGATTCACGAGTTATTTGCTAGAATGGTGAAATGGAAAACAGAATCTTCTTTTCATGGCAATCTGATACTGAAACACGCACTGGGCGTAATTTTATAGTAGACGTTCTAGAAAGAGCGTGCGCGGCTGTTTCTTCGGGTGCCGACTTGGAGGAGGCTGTACGTGAACTCCAAGTCGATAGCGACACTAAAGGGGTAGCGGGGCGGGCTCCAATTGTTGATACAATCTTCAAAAAGATTGATGCTTCTAAGGTGTATGTGGCTGACGTGACATTCGTAGCTAAACGCATTGATGGTCGTCCTTCGCCCAATCCGAATGTTTTAATTGAGTACGGATGGGCACTTAAGAGTAAGGGTTACGAGAAGGTTATTACGTTGATGAATACCGCTTACGGTGAGCCCTCAGACGAAACTCTTCCTTTCAATATGAAGCATATTCTGCATCCCGTAACCTATCATTTAGAGGAGGGAGCATCTGCCGAAGAAAAGGCATCTCAGCGAGATATCTTGAAAAAGATTATGCAAAAAGAAATTGCCTCCTGTTTAGGAACAATAGTAGAAACAATCAGCGAACCACCACTTTTTGTTCCTAAAGTAACAGATCTTGGAACGGCTCGTTTTTGTCCACCAGAAGAATCAATTGGATTTGACGATGGATTTTCTTTTAGTGATGAAAAGGAGATTTTTCTACAGAATGATGTAGAAATGTGGTTGAGAGTAATGCCTGTTGAAAAGCAGGATAAGAAATGGACAATACCAGAATTAAAAGCAACGAGAGAAAAAGATGTAGGTAACTTAGCCCCACTTATCGGCAGGGGAGGTTATTCATCCTTAAGAGCAGAAGATGGAGTTGGTACTTACATCTCAAGTGGTGAAAAAGGTAGTACAGCAATAGCACTTGGAGTTTCTTTTGCATTTGAGACAGGTGAAGTTTGGGGCATCGACACTGCACTTTTGTCTTATGCCTCAGACCAACTCTATCAAAGTGAGATCGAGAAAAATTATTCTTCTGCTCTGAATAACTATACAAAGTTTCTATCTATACTTGGTGTGAAGGGTTCTTTTAGGTGGATTGCAGGAATTAACGGTACCAAAGGAAGACATCTCGGGTACCCACCTCCAGAAGGAAAGGCTTGGGTGAACAGTAAAGGGCCGACTTGTGCTGCAAAACAAATTATTGCTGAAGGAACATATGATGGGGTGACTACTTCATCAGAATCTCTGTTACCTTTTTTTAAAAAAATCTTTGAGAAATGTGGCAGAGAACGTCCTGATTACTTATCACAAAAGTGAAATGCAGGAACGCCCGGTGGTGTGCAACGTTTTTCCTTGGTGTTCTCAAATCTAATAATTAATCACAAAATTATTTTACAAAAACCTATTTTAAAAAAGTAGTAAATAAGGGCTACTTTGACACGCATCTTCACAAACACACTTTTTTATTTTCGTATAGCGCATTTTGTACAAAAACATTTTGGTGTGGTCTATTTTTATGGTAAAATAGAGCTAAGGGTAAGGTTTTATTTGATATTTGAAGCTCAAAACCTGCATCTAATTTTTTCCCATGAGTTACTGGAACTTCGGTAATTGAGCGGAGGGCGTTAGTAGTAACTCGGATGATCCCTCTTTCAGAAAAGAAGTCCGATAGGTGGTGACCGAAATACATAGTCTATGTCAAATAGATTTTCTCGGTGTTTCCCGTTAGGTGATGGCAGG
>JAQTMP010000023.1 GCA_028714275.1 Candidatus Paceibacterota bacterium | reverse complement strand
AAGAGTGGGAAAAGAGCTCACCTCGGAACAGTACGCTGTTCTAAGAGGCAAAGCCACAGAAACCCCTTTCAAAGGAAAATATCTTCACGAAACAAAAGAGGGTGTTTACAAATGTATGGCCTGTGGCAATCCACTTTTTCCTTCTGACACCAAATTTGACTCTGGCACTGGCTGGCCCAGCTTTGATCAGGCTTTGCCTGGAGCCGTCGAGCTGGTGGAGGATAAATCTCACGGTTTCACTCGTACCGAAGTGCTTTGTGCCCGCTGCGGTTCTCATCTCGGGCATGTTTTTGATGATGGCCCCACTGATACAGGCAAGCGCTACTGCATGAACTCCATCTGTCTCGATCTTGAGGAAAAAAAGCCATAAGTATGAGATAATAAAAATATGAATAAAAACACCAAAAATATAATTTATATTGTAGCGGGGGTAATCGTTTTAGGCCTTATTATCTATGCAATCGCTGTCAGCAGCAATAGACCAAAAGATTTTGGTCAGATGAGTACCTCTACGGGAGCGACTACCACCCAAAATTATTTAACTCAAAACTCATATGGCACTGAAACAACTCAGCTAAGCCAAAGCCACAATCTGAATCAGAGTAACCAAATCCAAAGCCAGCCTAGTAACGTCATCGAAGGTAACGCTTTTGATACGAGTTTGGTTGCCCAGGCGATCAACAGCGCTGTCATTACTGTTCCCCAGACAGGAGTAGAAGTGGCTCTCAATGCTGGACAAGCCGACTACACCGACAGCCAAATCAAAGGCCACGTATCCGTTGGGGCTATTCTCAATTATGCTTATACAGACGATGGCAGCTATGACGTCTTTGTGGAAATGCTTTTGACTAAAGAAAATCAAGCCCCAGTGTTGCATTACGTCGCGCTCTTTCGTCTCACTGGCAAGTCAGTCAAATATACTTCAGCTGTCTTGATCGGGGACAGATTGCCCATCCAGAGCGTCACCCCTAAACATGATAGGGCTGTAGAATTCACAGGATCCAATTCCACTTTTGAAACCAAGAACGGGTATCTTTTAAATGTCAGTTATCTAGATCGTAAAAATGCTGAGCCGATGACTACTCCGCCTACTCTTCAAGAGGTCATTACTCTCCATGTCAGGAGTCATATTTTGACATTCTAATATTTCTGGTAGAATATCGGCATGATAAAAAAACTTTCTTTCATTGTTCTTGCATTACTGATTATTGGCGGAGTCTATTGGTACGTAAAGTCAAAGCCGTCCAGCCCAGTCATATCCACAGAAGTATCGCCTGAGGCTTCGTCGACTCTAGCCATAAACACCAGTACAAGCACGGCGCCTGTTTCCAAAAATATAGTAGCTGCCACCTCGTCTGTTTCGGTTGCCCCTATTCCGGCTGATTGGAAGACGTACACTAACACTACCTATGGTTTTTCTCTCAGATATCCAAAGGATTTAGCCCCACATGAAGTAGCCGATGCTTATCCGGGCAGCCGCTATGCAGCCATGATTGCTTTCTATCCAGCTCAGGCTTCAACTTCAAGTCAGCCAGACATGAGCGTTTCTAGCAGAAGTTTTTACGTAAAAGTGTATACCAATGTTGGCTATGACAACACCTCTATTCCTTTTACAGATGAAATTTCGAGTATCCAATACAGCGAGGCTTGCAACAAGATAGGCTTTTATCCTACCAATACTACGGTGGGCACTGGTCAATATCCAGCTCGGGAAATTTATTTCAACCAAAAAAATAAATCGTGCTTGCCGATCTACTTCTTCTCTATCAGTCAAAATAAGAAGCTCTATCACATTCTGCCGTTGATTGATCAACCTGCAGATTATGATTTTGACGGTATAGCTGAGGTGAAGACCAAGCTCCCCGAGTTCAGCCAAATTTTAGCGAGTCTGACTTTCAAGTAGTCCAAGAGCTTTCAGAAAAGTCTCTAGCTCCTCACCTTTGATGGCGCGATAGTTGTTTTGGGTCAGACTTCGAAGTTCGATGTTCATGATGCGGGTGCGCTTGAGGTCTCTGACATCATTGAAGAGAGCTGAAACCATGCGACGGATCTGGTGTTTTTTTCCTTAAGTCAGGGTGATGCTAAAAGTGTAATCATCAATGACCTTGATCTTGCAGGGTTTAGTCGGTTCTTCTTCGCCAATATCTACCCCAGCTTCCATTTTTTCTTTAAAGTTATTTGGGAGTTTGTTTACGGTTTTGACTAGGTATTCTTTATCGTGATTATGCTTGGGGTTGAGCAAACGATCAGTCACTCGGCCATCATTGGTCAGGATGATAAGGCCGTGGGAATTCTTATCTAGACGGCCAATAGGGAAGAGGCCAGCCAAGGGCCCGCTAGTAAAACCAGTGTCAGAGTTGAGAGATTGAGCTATATCGATTTCGTCGCGCTGCGGAGAGTGAGTAATGACATCTACAGGCTTGTTGTAGGCATAATAAGCATAGGCTTCAGGTTTTTTGCCCTGGCGGACCTCAACGTTGTCATTTTCATTGACTTTGTCGCCGAGCACGGCAAAACGGCCGTTGATCAAGACACGGTTTTTTTCTATCAGCTCATCGGCTCCGCGACGAGTGGCGTAATTTTTGAGGGCTAGATACTTATTGATTCGCATGGGGTACAAGGGTTTTTCCATCCGGCAAGTATAGCACACCCTTGCATTTTTACCTAAATATGTTATAATGCTAGGGTATGAATCAAAAAACCCTTGTTTTTAAGCCATTTTTAGCGATCGGACTAATTCTCGCCCTGGCCTTTATGCTTTCTTTCATTTTTGTAGATCAAGCCCATGCTTCGACCTATACTATCAACACTTCAAATGGCGGATGGACACCCAGTCAATCGACCATCAATGCCGGGGGAGATGTAAATGCTATTCTCTGTGGAGCTTACAATATCTGTAACGGCTATGTTCCTGGCTATGGCTACTACAATCCGGCTGGGACAAGCTATAGCTACTATGGAAATAATAATTATGGTTATTATCCTGGCAATGTGTACGGGTACCAATATATTTATGGTGGCCAGCAGGGCTATTACTCATATCTAAACAACTACTCATCTTTTCCTGGATATACATACGTCTATACAGGGCGATAATTTATTTTCCCTTGAGGATAAATTGAAAAAGCTCATGCTAGGGTAACCGCATGAGCTTTTTCAATTTTCGTCTGGGCATATTTATGTTAGTCATTGGAATAGCGGTTTTTATTCTACAGTCTCATAGGGAAACTCGGGCCGATGGTATATACCATGTTGACCGAGTGGTGGATGGAGATACGATTGTGGTCAGCCAGATAGGTGAAAATTTAAGAAAAGATGAGGAAAAAATAAGATTGATCGGACTAAACACCCCTGAGACGGTGGATCCGAGAAAAGCGGTGCAATGTTTTGGGCAAGAAGCTTCAACCAAAGCGAAGGCGATACTTGAGGATGCTACTATTCGATTGGCCAGTGATCCGAGCCAAGACGCTCACGATAAATACGGACGTTTATTGGCCTATGTTTTTGTTCAAAAAGCCACGTCTTCAGAATCCTCAGATGGTGGAGAACTTTTGTTCAATCAATATATGATTGAACAAGGATATGGCTATGAATACACATACAACATACCGTATCTCTATCAAAAACAATTTAAAAAAGCGGAAAAGGTAGCTAGGGCCGAAGGAAAAGGCTTGTGGGCGAAAGGGGTGTGTGAAGGCCAAAGATTGAAGAAGTAAATCATCATTTAGGTTATAATATGGGGAATGAGTGTATCGAATTCAAATTCAAAAACTTCTGGAATGGTCACTTTCATCAAAATAAAGATAGAAAGCGGCACAAATCTGGATGAAACTTTGGCTATGCTGGTGCGGGCCGGTTTTGATGATCAGTCTATCGAACAGGCTTTTGGAGAGGTAAAAAAACTCATACCTGACTTGCATCAGCATCTCGCCAAGAACAACAATTTCTTACCCTCTCTCCTTAAAAAATAAATGGCAAAAATCACTATTTTTGGTTTGGCGGGTACGGGGACCAGCTCGGTGGGTAGACTTTTGGCAAAAAAAATCGGAGCGGATTTCATTTCAGCCGGAGATATATATCGTCAAACAGCCAAGGATCTTGGCTTGTCTTTGGTAGAGTACGAAAAAATCTGTGCTGTAGACGGAGATCATGATCGAGCCCTCGAACAAAAAATGAAGGAATATGGGGAAAGTCACGAGCATTTTGTGGCTGAAAGTCGCTTGGCCTGGTTTTCTATGCCAGATGCGTTTAAAATAAAATTTATCACGGATTTTGATGAAAGGTTGGCTCGAGTAGTCAAACGAGACGGGGTTTCCTTGGAAGCTGCCCTAGCCGAGACTAGCCTCCGTGAAAAGGCGGCTCTCGACAAATACCGGACATACTATGGCCTCGAAGACTACAGCGCGGATGAGCATTTTGGGCTGATTATAGACACCACCCACTTGACCCAAGACGAAGTGGTCCAAAAAATCTGTGAGTATGTGGGGGTGTAAATATGTTATACTTTTGCCATGGATACAACATTTATTCACGCAGACCTCTTTTTCTTTATTAGCTCTTTAGGTTTTATTATTCTTTTTTTGATGGCAGTTGTGGCTAGCATTTATGTTATCGTTATTTTGAAAAATGTAAAAGATTTTTCAAAGCGAATCAAAATGGAAAGCGAGGTGATTTTAGATGAGGTGCATGAGTTTCGATCGGAAATGAGATCCAGGGGTCGCACAGCGGCCTCAGTTTTAAAAGGGTTGCTCGGAGCTTTTGGAGTAGCTCAGGCGGTCCGTCGAGCTCGCGGACGCAGGCGACCAGCGCAAAATGGCAGGACCCAGGATCAGGGCTCTGGCAGTTTTACAGATAAAGAATAAAATAAATAAAAAATAAAAAATGCATAAGGATCAAAAACATGGTTCACCAATCAAGACGGCAAGTATTCTTGGGATCGCAGTGGCTGCTGCTGCGGGAGCCTATTTTCTCTATGGCACCAAAGACGGAAAAAAGAAAATGAAGCAAGTCCGAGGCTGGGCCCTAAAAGCCAAAGGCGAGATTTTGGAAAAGATAGAAGGGCTCAAGGACGTAAACGAAGATACCTATCGAGCAATTGTAGACAATGTCGCAAAGCGGTATGCTCTCTTAAAGAATATTGATAAAAAAGATTTAGAAAAGGTGATTGGCGAGATTCACGCCCACTGGAAAGATATCAAAAAACACATTGGCACCGAAATCAAAAAACATGCTGGAAAAAAAACCAAGAAGACAACACCCAAAAAAACTGCCCGAAAAGTTTCAAAAAAGTCCCAAGATTAGCCTTCAGGATACATCCTGGGAAAAAGTAGCGGATTGGTATGATGAACATTTGGCTAGTGAAGATAGCTACCACCAGCAAGTCATTTTGCCGAATATTCTTCGGCTGGTTGCGGGGAACGCGGGAGGAAGAGAGTCAGACGGCGCAAAAGGCTTTGCTCTTTTGGATTTAGCCTGCGGGCAGGGTTTTTTTGCTGAACATTTCAGAAAGGAAGGCGGGCGAGTGATAGGTGTCGACGCGGCGCCCACTCTGATCGAACGAGCCCGCCAACGTTCACCGAACATTGATTTTCGAGTTGGTTGGGCCGATCAGCTTTCTTTTTTGCCGGACCAATCCTTTGATGTCATTACCCTTATCTTGGCTTTGCAAAACATCAAGGAAGTCGATGGAGTTTTTGCCGAAGTAGCTAGACTTTTGAAAAAAACAGGAAACAGAGAAGGCGATCAAAAAAATGCGCAAAAAAATCCGACAGGCCGTTTTTATATTGTTCTCAATCATCCGTGTTTTCGGATCCCTAAAATGAGCACCTGGGGTTGGGATGAAGAGTCTGCCAAGCAATATCGCCGGATCGACAGTTATTTGTCGGAATCCTCGACCTCCATTGTGGCCCATCCGAGTGATCCGAGGAGTGCCAAGACTATTTCTTTCCATCGGCCTCTCCAGTATTATTTTAAACTGCTCAATAAGCATGGCCTTTCGGTCACCAAGCTTGAAGAATGGATTTCACATAAAAAAAGTCAAAAGGGAAAACGAACTTTGGCTGAAGACACCGCTCGCAAGGAAATACCCCTTTTTCTTTGCATCGAAGCCAGATAATATATACAATACAGGCATATGGCATTGATTCGCGGACTGATTATCCTTTTTTTAGTGGCCGCTATAGGAGTGACCATTGAAAAACATAGTGATTTCTTTTCAAAGCTGGCTTCCAGTACGGTTGGCAGCTTGTCTTCTGATTTTTCGGCTGCTTCAACCACCCTACATTCTACCGTAGCCACTTCATCCTTTGTCAGCGACTTGGCCACCGATCTGCGCAATAATGTCATTGCCCCTTTGCCTTTGGTGGTAAAAAAAGCAGTCGGAGCCAGTACCAATCCCAATCCTAGTTCGCTAACGGTCGAAGGGATTATCAAGCTAACAAATGGCCAGCGGATTAATGTTGGCAACGTCCCGGCTTTGTCTGAAAGTAGTAAGCTAGACGCGGCGGCGACTTTGAAGCTCAACGATCTCTTTGCCAAACAATATTTTGACCATATTTCACCTACTGGGGTGGGGCCGAGCGATCTAGCCAATAAAGTAGGTTACGACTATATTGTCATTGGAGAAAACCTAGCCCTTGGGGGTTTTGACAATGATGAAGCTGTGGTGACAGCTTGGATGAACAGTCCGCATCACCGGGAAAATATTTTAAACAATCGCTACCAAGAAATAGGAGTGGCTGTAGGCAAGGGGAATTACCAGGGTGAGGAAGTCTGGATTGCAGTCCAGGAATTTGGCAAGCCCTTGTCATCTTGTCCAGCCCCAAGTGCCAGTCTCAAGAATCAGGTTGACCAGCTCACAGCAGAGGTAGATGCCCTAAATACTAAGCTAAACCAAGAAAAAAATGATGTTAATGCTTACAACGCTGATGTGCCAATCTACAACGACAAGGTAGCTCAATTGAAACAAACAATCGATGCTTACAATACTACTGTGAGGGCTTTCAACAGCTGTGCCGGCTTGCAGTAATATTATCTGTCTTATAATAATAAATAAAATATAATGTTCGGAATCAACTCACTCAATCAGATCAGTCAGCTTGCTTCGACCGCCTCGGCCTCCTCTTTTTATTTGGTTTTTCCGCATAGCTTGATCGATGTCTTCCAAGCTTTCGGGCTCAAGGACATTTTTGATATCCTGATTGCTTCCGTTTTCATTTATTTTGTTTTGGTTTTCATCCGTCAAACACGTTCATATTTTATTTTGCTGACTTTTATAGTTTTCTTTGGCATCATAGGCAGCTCGCGGATTTTTGATCTGACCCTTACGCGCACTCTTTTAAACCCGTTGCTGACGTTCTTTATTGTTATTTTTGTCATTGTTTTCCAGCGGGAAATCCGACGTTTCTTTAAGTGGTTTGCTTTGTCTCGAGGTAGCCTTTCACATCGCGCTATCAATTTGACTGAAGAAGTAACGGATGCGATTGTGCGCTCTGTCATGGAAATGGCTAAGAGGCGTTTGGGCAGCATCATAGTCCTATCGGGAGAGTATCCTTTGGATGATATCGTCGAAGGGGGTTTTCCTCTAGACGGAAAAGTCTCTGAACCATTGCTTTTAAGTATTTTTGAAGACTCGACACCTGGGCACGACGGGGCAGTTTTGATCGAAAATAGCCGGATCAAAACCTTCGGTTTAGTTTTGCCTTTGGCCGAGGATTATAGGGATTTTTCACGCTTTGGGACCCGTCACCGAGCCGCTATCGGCATTACTGAACGCACCGATTGTCTAGCCCTGGTGGTTTCAGAAGAGAGAGGAACAGTTTCAATAGCCAGAGGTGGGGGTATTTCAAGCGTAACTGATGCCGAATCCCTCACTCAAACCATCAGGCTATTTATGAGCGAAAATGTTCATCAGCAAAAGTCTGGGTGGGATTTTTTTGTCCTCAACCATTTTTCCCTGAAAGTGGTCTCTATTGTAGTCGCTTTGGGCTTGTGGACCATGGTCAGCGCCCAGAATGTGACTATCACCAAGGATATAGATGTGCCGATTGAGTTTTCTTCATTATCTCCTGTTCTCCAGATAAACAAAACAAGCATCGTGGAAGCTACAGTGACATTGTCTGGCAATCAAACAGATATCAACAGTCTAAATCCTAGCCATGATCTACACCTTTTAGTGGACCTAAATGATCGAGGCACAGGCAGCTACAATTTGCCTTTAACCAAAGACAATTTACGCGCACCTTCGTATGTGAACGTCATAAAAGTTTCTCCAGAGCATATCAATTTGACGATCAGTGCTATCCCTACCGTAGGCACTTCAAGCGCAGCTACAAAATAATTATCTTGTGTCGTGGATCAAAAAAGCGTAGCGAACACCGATGAGCATAATAGCCCCCAAGACAACAAAACTATACCTAAAATTAACCACTAGGAGAGATAAAGAAAAAATCAAAGGAGCCACAAGATAAGGCAGGCTTCGGGTCAATCGAAAGAAGCTGATTTCTGAGACCTGTTCGGCGCTGACCTTTTTAAAGAAATAAGCCTCGCTAGACACCTCGATAAAGCTGGCACCTACTCGGGTCATAAAAAGTAAAATAGCCCAGAGAATAAAGTTGGGAGTATCAACATTCGGTATAAGCAGGGTACATACGCTGACTATCAAAAAACCAGCGATGAGGATTTCCTTTTCCCCAAGCTTGCGATCAGCTAGGGTTCCAAGAGGAATTTGAAAGAGTACAAAGGGTAGGAGGGCGATACTCAACATCAGTCCAATCTCTGGCAGGCTAAAGCCCATGTATTCATACAAATAGATGGGGGTGTAGACAGCCATCCAAGCATAAAAAAAATGCAACAAAAAGTTGTCAATAAAAATATCCAGTAAATCACGATTTTTGAAAAAGATTCTGGCTGTCTCAATAGGTCTGAGCTTGGTATAGATCGGATCTTTGAAGTCGCGGAAACTGGAAATGATGATAATAATAAAAGGCACCATAAAGACAGCCCCAATGGTGTAAACTTTCCAAAAATCAGGCTTGATCAAAATCAAGCCCGCAATGAAAGGGGTGATGATGGGTGGAATATTCATCATGGTCAAATACATGCCACGAATTCCTCCCGTTTGGCTGTCGGCTGAGTAACGCTCTAAAAATATGTCTAGATTGAAAATGAGCAAAGTGGAGACAGCCTGCTGAATCACAAAACACCCGATCAAAACAGTCAGAGTGATAGGAACGGGCAGTTTTAACAATGGGAACAAGCCCATTCCAAGGAGCACTACAGCCTCTGTAATGGCTGTAGTCATGATGGTGAGATAGTTGCCAAAGCGATTGAGCAGGCGAGAAGCGTTGAGGAAAACCAGCACAGTCAACATACCTCCACCGACATACAGAAGACTAACCCATCGGTTGCCTACATACAGACTGAGATAGGTGGAATTGATGAAATAAACAAAGAAAAAATGAAAAGAAAAAAGCAGGACGGCTACATATATCTCAGTAAAGATTCGGATACTCTTGAGCTGAATGAGGATTTTGTCCATAGATTATCTTAGATCGCCAGCAGTACCGGAATGACGATTGGACGTTTGGCGGTCTCTTGAAACAGATATTTACTAATAGCATCAGAGACGGCGTCTTTGACATAATCAAAGTTGACCTGGCCATTGCCACTGGCACCAATGCTCATAGCGGTATTGTCTTCGATAGTTTTCTTGATCAAAAACCTGGCATGTCGGAGAAGTTCTTGGGATTCACGCAAATACACAGATCCTCTGGAAATAATGTCAGGAGATTTTTTTAATTTTCCGGTGGAGGCATTGACAAGAGCGATGATGACAAAGATGCCGTCCTGGGAAAGGATCTGGCGATCACGAATGACCACATCTTGAATATCTCCGACTGTAAATCCATCTACCATCACCACGTTGTGAGGGGCCTTGGCAGGCAGGCGGACAATTTTTTCGCCGTCAGCCTGGATTTCAATAATAGTCCCGTCGTCAGGAATAATAATGTTGCTCTTAGGTATACCGAGCTGTTCAGCAAGCTCGCCGTGCAGCCGAAGCATGTAATGGTGACCATGGATAGGGATAAAGAATTTTGGTCGCAGCTTGCGGTGGAGCCACTCCATTTCCCCGCGGTTGCCGTGACCAGTAGAGTGAATATACACATCTGATGTACGGTAGTGCATGATATGGGCTCCTTGGCGGGCAATGCTGTCCTTCAAATGTTGAACCTGCCTTTCATTTCCAGGGATAATAGAAGACGAAAGGAGAACGGTGTCGCGCTCATTCAGCTTGAAATGTTTGTAGTTGTTGTTGGCAAGGCGAGTAAGGAAAGAAAACTCTTCTCCCTGAGCCCCGGTTGCCAAGACTACCACTTTGTCTGGCGGATACTGGTCGATGTCTTGTGGGTTGATAATAGTTTTTTTGTCCACTTTCAAAAGACCAGCCGTAATAACAATATCAATATTGTTTTTCATGCTGCGACCTTCGATCACCAATTTTTTTCCAAACTTTTCACACACTCGCACAATGTGAGCAATACGATAGACGTGTGACGCAAACATGGCCATGATCAGGCGGCCTTTAATGGTCCTGATAATCTCCTCTAGGTTTTCGTGCACTAGTTTTTCTGGGGTGGAAAAGCCAGGGTTTTCTATGTTGGTTGATTCACCGAGGTAAAGCAAAACCTTTTGGTTGTTAAAGACCGAGTATGATTTTTCCTCCTCGGCATCGACAACCCCATCGGTGTGGTTGAGCTTGAAGTCTCCAGGGTTTACGATCCAACCATTTGGAGTTTTAATAATAATACCCATCGAGTCAGGAATACTGTGGGTCACGCCAAAAAACTGCACGGAAATGTTGCCCATTTTTATTTGATCATTCCCTTCTACAATCTTGTAGTCGATGGGTTGAAGGTGGGGGAATTCAGCCTGGCGTTTTTTCAGCATTAGGGAGGTGAGATTGCGGGTGTAGAGAGGGGGATTGCCGATGCGCTCCATGATAAAAGGCAAAGCTCCAATGTGATCGAGGTGACCATGAGTGATGATCATACCTCGCACCTTGTGCTTTCGTTCTTCCAGGTATTTGGTGTTTGGCAAAATGTAATCAATACCGGGAGTATCGCTGTCTGTAAATTTAAACCCAGCGTCCATGACGATGATATCGTCACCCATTTCAAGGACTGTCATGTTCATGCCAATTTCTTCCACGCCACCGAGAGGGATAATGCGGATATTACCTGGAGCTAGAGGAGGGATAGGGAGATTTTCTTTCTTTTCACCGGCTGGTCCTGTGCCATGTCCACCTCGGCCGCCAGCACTAAAGCCCCGCCTAGGCATCATGCGTTCTTTGGGTTTGTGGGCCGAAGAATGCGCAGGTGATGAATGGCTAGGTGAATGATGAGCGGGAGAGCTAGGAGAGGGCCGCTGCGGTCGAGCATGGTATCTTCGGGAGGGTCTAGGGCCTGCTGTCGCACTGTTCGGGGTATTTTTATTCGGTGTTTCGTTCGGGTTCATATATTTTATTATTTATTATTTTTTTATTATTTATTAAGTTTTATTTTACAAACATATTCCAGACTCGTTCGGTTTCGCTGTACCAGGAGCTTATACTGAGGAAGCGCTCTGAAGGCATAGTAATATGTCCAAGCGTCACCCCTCGAATAGAAGGGGGGATGATATAAATGAAATCAGGCGAATAAAGAAAGACGGCAGGAATATCTGCGTCGATTTGT
>JAQTMP010000022.1 GCA_028714275.1 Candidatus Paceibacterota bacterium | reverse complement strand
AGTAGAGGTGCCCGAAAGCGTAGATCCGGAAGTGCTCGCCACAGTTGAAGTGCCATAATTAGCAATTTCAATCATTTTTTGGTCGTAGGCGACTTTATTAAAAGCTTCTACGATTGGAACCTGCGTGGACACAGTGCCAGAGGTAGAAGTAGAAGATGAGGCATTGGCAAGAGTAGCCACCGCAAGCGCCTCTGCTGCCCTATCATATTCCCAAGAAAAAAAATGGGTGCTACTTATAAAATAGATGGCCGCAAAACCTGCCACACTACCCAGGCATATTTTGATAGCTAAAGATAAAACTTGCTTTTTTCTTTGCTGTTTTTTTTTGGTTTTTTTATTTGAGGAATTAGCCATATTTGCCTGTAGTCTAACACATTTTTCTCCCAATTTTAGCTAATATTTAACTTCCTTTTGTTTTTCTTTTAGGTCAATAGGATATTTGCCGTTAAAACATGAAGTACAAAATAGGGATTCATCCAGACCGGTCGCTTCGATCATTCCTTCATAGGAAAGAAAGCACAGAGAGGTGGAGCCCAGATATTTATTCATTTCTTCGACAGACATTTTTGAGGCCAAAAGATCGCTCTGGCGTGGCAAGTCAATGCCATAAAAATCTGGGTATTTGACTGGCGGCGAACTGACCAAAAAATGCACTTCTTTAGCCCCCGTCTCAAAAAGCATTTTGACAATCTGGCGAGAAGTGGTCCCTCGCACAAGAGAATCATCCACCACGATCACTCTTTTATTTTCGATGGCCTCTCTCAATGGAGCCAATTTCAATTTTACTCCTTGATCACGTATATGTTGCTCGGGTTCGATAAAAGTGCGATGAATATACCTACTCTTGATGATGCCCATTTCAAAAGGAATACCTGAAGCCTTGGCATACCCAATAGCCACAGGGATGGCCGTCTCGGGTACGGGTATGACCACGTCTGCTTCGATTTTGTATTCTTTGGCTAGTCGAGTACCGAAATTTTTCCTCACTTCATAAATGGATTTCCCTAGCAAATTGCTATCTGGTCGAGAAAAATAGACGAATTCAAAAATATCCAGCTTTTGATTCCCTTTCGCCATCTGTTTGATCTTGAGACCGCTTTCATCCACCACCACCATTTCCCCAGGATTGACGTCTCGCATAAAAGTGGCTCCAATAGGATGAAAGGCGCATGTTTCCGAAGCAAAAACATAGCCCCCGTTTAATTTTGCAATTGAGAGGGGGCGAATACCATATTGATCACGGAGAGCAATGAGTTTATTTTTAGTCATTATCAGTAAAGAAAACGAGCCTGTCATCAATGGAAAAATTTCTTGGATAGCTTGCTCTATTTCTTTGCCTTCTTTGACAAGAGCGTGAATGGCTTCGGTGATGATCATTGAGTCTGACATTTTTGACGCCACCGCTTCGTCGAGCACTTTTTTATTTTTCAAAAAATCGACTAGCAAAGTGACGCTAGGCAAGTTGCCGTTGTGGACCAAGGTGAGAGTTTTGTCCGCCACCTCGATCGGATGAGCATGTTCTAGATCAGCCCCAGAAGAAGTCGAATAGCGATTGTGCCCGACCGCAATGTGTCCGCCAAGATTTTTGATAATTTCTTCATTAAAAACTTGAGCGACCAAGCCAGTATTTTTATAACAAAAAATTTCTTGACCATCCGTCGAAGCAATCCCAGAGCTCTCCTGTCCACGATGTTGCAAAGCATACAAACCGAAAAAGGTCAGACGACTGACGTCTAGACCTTTTCCATAAATCCCAAACACTGCACATTTTTCTCCAATTTTTTCAATCTCTCCAAAAATCTTTTTAGAACTTTTCATGGAGTTCTATTATACCGCACAAATAGAAGACCCATACTGGGGATAAGTAAAAAGGCGGATTGCATGAAATGCAATCCGCCTTTGGCTTCACAACCTCACTTAAGACGTCGGAGGGCTGTGGAAGAAATGTTGACAGTTGTCGCTATCTGAGTAAACATCCCTTGAAACTGAACAGGGATCTTCTCCCGCAAAACATCGAAATTTACCATCTCCTCTCCATCGTGACGATCAGCCACAAAGAAATGGGTTTGGCATTTTTCAAATGTCTCCAGGATTTTTGCCACTGATTCACAATAGTACTTTTGATCCAGAATTCGCTTGAGAGTATCAACTCCAACAATGAAAGAAAAACCTGGAAAAGCTTTTGCTTTATCGACATACAACTTTAACCCATCTGTAGCTAGCACTGGAGCAAGATTTTGGAATTGATTGAGTCTGATCTGAAGATCGTTCCCATCAACACCTCCCTTGTCGGGGTGGTAGTTGGTGATGACATAGACAACTTTTTTGGCAGTTAGCAACTCCACTTCCTTGGCGATCCGTTCATGCCCAAAATGAAGAGGATTGAATGAACCCTCAAAGAGAACGTGCTTGGTTGGGTCAAGATCGATCGCTTCAACATTTTGCTTGATTTTTCGTGGATTGAGAACGATTCCTCCTCCCTTCACTTTTAGATCTTCTCCCTGAATAGCCTCGGCCGGAATAATTATTTGCTCGATTCCGATCAAGTGGAAAATCATGTTGAGTGTCAGCATATCGCTGATTTCGCCTTCATGAATCCTACCGAGAAGAGAAAGACCGTCTGAACCTTTGGGAAAAACAAAATGAACAACAAAAAATTCTTTTGCCGTACGAACGGCAATAAATACTCTGTGTTCACCCCGAAGAGGCCGATTAGTGGCAATTACGCCTGTCACCGCCACCCCCATTACATCCCGCACATCTCCTCCTTGTCTCACCACAATTTCCACCCCCCTTCTCCAAGCTTTTGCGGCCATAGCTAAAACAGTTTCCTCAGAAGCAAACTTTTTTGGTTCGTCTCCCAAAAAATCTGTCAGGGCCTCTTTACTGTAAGGAAAGAAACATTCGAGCAAAGTACCTGAAGCTCCTGGAACTTGGGCAATTAGTTTCTGACAACCCGCTCCTGCTCCTGTGCACACAAGACAAATCTTTGTCTTGTGTGTATGCAACGCTGTGATTTTTTCTTCAATAGTTTTCATGTTTGTTCCTTTCTTTTTTTATTTTTAAGTACATGAGATAGGCCGAATGGGCTTTGACATCCGATGTACAGCCACACAGGTCATCGAGCTCCACCACTTTTAAAGTGAGATGTTCGTGCTCTCCTGCGAGACCTGTTTTCTTGCCTTGCAAATTTTTAACTTTCCTTTCACTCATCGTTTGTTCGTGAAGAATGAGATGAATCATCTCATCGCACGCGCCAGGCGAAGGGTAAATGTGAGTTAAATATGTCATGACACCTTCTGCAGGATCGAGATTGGTCTCTTCTGCCATTTCTCGCAAGGCTACCTGTATGACGTCAGTTTCCTTATCCATCATGCCTGCTGGCAATTGTGGGTACCTGCGCTCACCGATAGCCGGCAAGTTACTTTCAATCAAGACGACATATTCTGTTTTCGGTGTGTGGAGAAGAATAAAAATCCCGACCGAATCCCCTCGCAGAAAAACTATTCCTGGAAGAAAACGGCCCCGTGAATCCACAATGTTAGCTTTTATTTTCAAAAAAAGAACCTCTTCCTTCGAGTTTCGTGTAACAGTATCAACAGATTGAATTTCAATCCGACGAACAGTAAACGATGAGTCGAGAGAATTTATCCATTTAGAAAATAGATGCGACTTTATTGCTAGTCTGACTTTTTTTCCTGTAACAAATACCTGTGCTTGTCTAATTTTTACTTTCATATTTCCTTTCAAAAGTTGAGCCTCCATGCCCGTCGGACATGGAGGCTCGTTATTTTTAAGTGATCATTGCCCGAGCACGCACCTCATCGAGCGTGTACTCACGGAGCAATTCGCCGTTTTTGAAGACTGGGACCAGCACATCCGTAAACCCATTTGTGTCCTCGGGTAAGGTCACAAACCTCGAGCCATTTGTCGTCTCGAAGATCGGATCTTCCGCCAGCATCAGTCTTCCTTTTTTGCTATTCTTGGTTTTATCGGTGGCCGGTTTTTTGAAAACTCCACGACCAACTCCACCCACTTCAGCGTAAGAGCACTTCATAGCGAAACGCTGAGTATCGCGATCACAGTTTTGGAGTAAGCCGCCGCCCGAACCAAAAGCTAGGCAGTCAGCCGACCAACCGTGTTCCATCACTGTGTCGAGAATACCCCCGAGGCTCCGACGAGTGATGCCGTCTCCTTGGATCATCCGAACTTTTTGGTGTAGTACTTTGAAGCCTTTGCTGTTTGGCACTGCCCCAAAACGACGTCCGAGAATTTCGAGTAATGCGGGTAAAACCTTTTTCGGATCACCCGAATCAGGTCGTACAATGAGCACCCCGTCTCTGAACAGGACCTGATTGCGCAGACGATCCCCCCAGATATTCTCGACAGCATTTCGAATGTTCCACGAATCTGAAACAACCGCCACGAGACCAGTAGGATATTGTTCAAGCATATTTTTGTATGCTTGTTCCTCACCGTCCTCTCCCCAGCTTGTAATAGTCGAGTGTTCTGCTGCTGGGACACTGAAGCCGGGCATGCCCGCTCCGTAGTATTCCATCAACATTTCGACTGCAGCTAGTGTGTCGGTGCCCATAAAGTTGACCAAATGGGCTGCCCCTCCAATCGCTGCCGACTCTGAAGAGCTGACCCCGCGGTAGCCAAAGTCGTGGAGCTTGAAGGCCAGATTTTCCGGCGTATCAGTCCCAGACTTTGCCAAAGCATTTTTGATAAGCTTTTTCATTTCCCTCGAAATTGTTCCTGTGGTGCAGCTATACCAGACCTGCACCAAAAGTGTTTCGAGGTAGTTGACCAGCCAGTAGCACTTCGGGCAAGTATTTTCAATGGTCAAAAGAACATTGCCTTCGGGTATAACCAACCCCTCTGGCACTGCTTTTATTTCCACCGGCAACCTGCCGCCGTGTTTGGTCAGAATATATTCCCAACCTGCACGATTGAAGAGTGTGGCATCACCAAAATGAGCTTTGAAGAGCGCTTCCGCTTGATCGATTTTTTGCTGGGTGACAACCTGGCTAGTCAAATATCTTTTCAGGATATATTGAAGACCAAAGAACATCACCTCCGCGTACTCGCCTCCCGTACGAGCCTCCAAGTAAGAATAAATCTTGTTGGTGCCTTTGGGATACTGACGATAGTGGGAAACCTTGTAGGAATCCGTCATGAGCAATATGTTGTTTAACATTGTGTTTCTCCTGTGTGTTTTTAATGAACTCGGCTAAATACGTTATGTACTTAGTGTTCTATATACACTATATACCTCTACTACTTAGTGTCAATAGTACACTATTTTAAAACACAAAAGAGGGGATAGTGTCAAATTAACACTATTTAGGCATTTCGTTGCGCCAGGGCTTACAGGATATTTACAATCTGGGACTTCTTTGTAGAAAATCTATAAAGAGTAGCGGGGCGCATCACACCTTGCTTTCTTGTCTTCTCTGTATTTTTGAGTGTATCCCCTGCTAAAATTTTCTTTCTAAAATTGCGTTTATCTAGCCCCTTCCCTAACACGTTTTCATAGGCTGTCTGGAGTTCTGACATGGTGAATTCTTCTGGCAATAAATACTGGGCAATATTTGTATATCCTATTTTGGAATGCAGCCTTTCTATAGCGCAGCTCACGATTTTATCATGATCATACGCAAGGGCTGGTAAATTTTTGACCGGACACCATTTTGTTTCAAGACGTGCTTTATTTAGATCTTGTGGATTTTTATTCGTAAGAGCCATGTAGGCCACTGACACTACCCTCCCCCTGAGGTCCCTCTTAACATCACTAAATGTGTACAGCTGTTCTTTGTAAACATTACTAATGCCTGATTTTTCTAAAAGATGTCTTTCGGCAGACTGGTCAGCTGTTTCGTCAGGGAAAATAAGTCCACCTATCAAAGCCCACTTACCTGCAAAAGCTGGCACATTGGCAACTTTTCCAAGTAGGACTGACAACTGATTGTGAATAATTTGAAAGCAGACAACATCCGTTGCAAGAATTGCAAACTTGAGAGTCTTGACTGAACTTGAATTATTTTTAGAGGCCATTACTGTGTAGTATATACACTATATACGTGACGTCAACCAATTAAATCCCTTACCGTTTCTGCTCAAACAATTCACCTTTATGCCAAGGGGTGCCTAGCAAGGGCAGGACGTACCGATCGAGACCGAGATAGCCCGCGGTGCGCCACGCAAGGATAATTCCAATGCTGAGGGTAAAAAGAACAGGATTGATACTGACCGTGCCAGCAAGCAAATAGTTGAGATTCATAAAAAGGCCGAAAAAAGCGGCGATGCCGGTGAGGAGGCCGAGAATCAGGCCGACCCCCACTAGCAGCTCTCCGTAAGCCACAAAATGCGACCAGAGATTGACGTGGGGCAGGACTAGGCTCTGGAGAAACCAAGCATACCAACCTTGGACATCAGGGTGCGCACCTGTGGCCTTACCGAGGGCTCCGTTGATAAAGCCGCTCAGAGCTCCTCCGGCATTCGGTCCAGCCCATGCAGGACTGATGACTTTTGACCAGCCCGCCTCCAACCACTGCCACCCGACATAAATCCTCACCACCAGCCAAAACCAAGACATTTTTGTGTTGCTAAAAAGAAATTTGGCGAGTGGCGCTTCTTCGACAGTGTAGTGGGTCATATAAAAAAATTAATTTACTATGAGGCAATTATACCTCTATTCAAAGTCGAGCAAAAGAGCAGAGTGGTCGGAGACTTCGTCGGGCAAGACGGCAAAATTTTTAACCTCAATCCCTTTCGTCACAAAAATATAGTCTGCGTGTCTTTCTGGTTTGGTATAAAAAGAAGTACGAGTGGAAGTAATTTTATTTTCCTTGATCAAATTTTTCAGACCATGAGTCTCAAAAAGTTTGAGGCTCTCCGTATCGGGTAAAAGATTGAAGTCGCCACACAAAATGTAATCCCCTTTTATTTTTTTAGTAAACTCTAGAATGTTTTTTGATTGTTGAAGCCTGTCTTCGGTATCTGTTTTACCTTTACCATTCCACAGGCCATGGAAATTGATGATGGTGACAGGTCGGCCGTTCATCATGAATGTAATGTACTGAATATTTCTAGCATGTCCCCCGGCATCTCCTTCCGGATCATAGCCTTTGTGTTTGTAGACAAAAACTTCGCCTTCCTCGTTTATTTCTAACTTTTTATTGACCATTGTCATCAAACCATAATTGTCTAAATAATGTGGTCGGAAAAATTTTGAGTGCCCTGTCAACAATTCAGATATTTCTTGGACGCCATGTACCATAATTTTATCGTAATCAAGCGCCACGCCGCCGGCGAGTTTCGTCCCTAGGTCTTGATAGGAATCTGCCCATATTTCCTGCAAGCAAAATATATCCACGTTACCTTTATGTTTAGCAAAAAAAGAGAGTAGGCCTTCTTTGCCCGCTCTACCACCCCAGGTGTTTAAAGTGATGAGCTTCATATCTTGAAATGCTTTGCAAAAGAGCCGACTATTGGCAATTCTTTTTCTTTCTTTTGAACCACATTGATGATGCCGAGGACTACCAACACGAAAATTCCGAGATTGATCAGCCCGACGATAGGGGCTAGTATCCAGAACAACTGGACCACTATCCAAAGAATAATATCTATCACCAAAAGGACTAACCCTTGCTTAATATGAAATTTCACAAAAGGATCGTGTCTGGAAACAATCAAAGGGATCACCACTAATATCCCCAAATATGAGAGGACGCCCATAACGGTAGTGTGACTTGAGCCTGTTTTAGATTCGGGGGTTGAAGCTTGAGGTGAAGCTGGAATTGGAGCTGGGGTAGAGGTTTGCGAAGGGTCTTGGTTTTCCATAGTTTTTGAATAAATTAATAATAAAGTAATTGTACTCTCGTGATGAATAGAATCAACTCACAAGGTAGCCAAACCATCACGGATAAACTGCTGCATACTGGTTTTTTTATTCCAGATAATTTGAACAATCGCGAGCATATCCTTTAGTCCAGGATAAAAAAGTCTTTCTTCTCTACCTATAAGCGTCTTAAATTCGGGTAAATTTAAAATAATGACATTTATAATTTCTGATAGCTCCCATAATTTACCAGTGTTTTTATCCAGTGGACTGGTTTCTTCAGGTAAATTGGCTGTGCAGTAGTCAAAGAAAATAAAATGAAGAATCTCATGAAAAACCACTTCGGTTTTATCTTTAATGTCTTTTTTATAAAAAATTTGAAATTCTTTTGATTCGGGGAAACGGGGGTTGCAATTGAATATGGATATATACCCTCGAAAATTATGTTCACTGGCATCCGTATCAAAAACTTTTTTCACTGCCTCAAAAAAAGCTGCCTGTTTTTCAGCAATTATCTTATTTATTTCCTGACAATTGAGTATTTTTACCCATAAAACCTATTTATTATTCTATCGTTTTAATACTGAATTTATACTCAAGAATCAATAAAAAATCTCTAAAATTTGAACTGTATTGAATTCTTGCCCCCTACCTCGTCCCTTCTCCAAAAGCTTCATCTGCCTCATCGGCATCAGCTTCGGCTTTGGTCACATGGATACGTCCGTCAATGTGATTGGCTGGGGCGTATATGGTATACACTTTGAGAGCATCGGTGCCAGTGTTTATAAAATTATGTTTAGTGCCGGGGGTCACGACTACGACATCTCCAGCCACGAGATCTGTCTCCTTGCCATCGAGTACAGCCTTGGCTGTGCCGTTCATAAAAAATAAGGTTTGCTCGACATGCGCATGGGTTTCCTCCCCAATCTCGCCACCGACGGGTATATCCATGACTACCAATTGACTCTTTGCGCCCGTAAAAAGGACCGTGCGAAAATTACTATTTTCCTGCGTTTTTTTGATGATATTTGTGAGGTATGACATAAAATTAATTAGTTATCTTTTGTCATTGTATCATTTTTTAACTCTTCCTCGAACCCACATTTTAAATCCTAAACTTAACCTTGATTTATTCATAAAACGTGATACAGTCCGTTGCAGTTAGTTCTCAACAATCAAACAACCGCTCTTCGTTGAGCTAGAAGGAGGTCCGATGAATATCGACCACCAACTCATGGGAAAAATCGCCTGTGGTTTGGCCACACTCGGATTCCTTCCCTACGTCATTTCCATTTTCAAAGGAAGGTGTCAAGTGAGCAAAGCCGGCTGGATCATCTGGACGGTGATTGGAGCATCCATATTTCTGAGCTACAAGACATCTGGGGCCAAGGCCAGTGCCTGGGTGCCATTGAGTTATGCCATCTGCCCTGCTCTCGTCCTTGCTGCCACATTTTACAAAAGCCGCAGCAAAGAGCCCTGGCCCTTGATCGACAAAACCTGTCTAGTCACAGGACTAGTCTTGTTTGCACCTTGGGTCGCCTTCAAGATCCTTGAAAAGATGAACGCGCTTCCATCATGGGGTGGGGCCTTACCTGGCATCACTCTTTATGGAACGATACTGGTAGATGCCTTTGGGGCTTTACCGACTATTTGGAAGTCCTGGAAAAATCCCGGAAGTGAAGATCCCTGGGCATGGGTGCTGTGGACATCAGCCAATCTGCTAAATCTCTTTGCCGTGGAAACATGGGCATGGAATATAGCTAGCTACGCTGTGTATATGGCAACGCCTTCGGTTCTGATCCTGCCGTCGCTCATTGCGTATCGAGTGCGAGGTATGAAAATGAAAATTCAACGTAAAAAACTGAGCAGCGCACCTGCTCCCGCCGATCCATAGTGGTCGGCGGTTTTTTATTTACCAGTCATTGAAGAAAAAATAAATAAAAAATCCCGCCGTTTGCTTTCGCTACTAGGCGGGGCCTTAATCTTTCACGAGTATTTATTCTCCTTCATTGCTTCTATTTCAAGATATCAGGAGAATCTGTCATATCAAAAGGTTTAACCGTCTTTATACCCGCCATTTCTTTGCCTGTGCCTCCACATTTTTGACATTTAAAAAAATACAGAAGACGTCCCCTTCCTTTACAGACATGACATACTCTGTATACGGCAGAAACCCACTCCGCAGAACGCGAGCCTCCATGGTCGCCATCGCCCTCTCCTCCAATAGGTTCATTCCTAAGGTCATATAATCTGAGAGATTCTCACCCTCGTCTTGGGACCTTTAGTATCGACGCAGCTCGTGCGCGATAACCTAGCTCTTGTTGGCTGACCGACTCGAGTTAGAGCCGTAGTCGGTCAAGCCCAGTGGGGACATTTTTAATATTTTTGTCTTATCATTTCGAAGTAACTTGAGCGAATCTGTTTTCTTTATAAATTATTGCCTATGATTAAATTATAAGCACCTCCTGTTTCTTTGGGTGGTTCTACTATTTGACCTTTTGGTTGCTTAGAATATATAGCCTGATTTATTCCATCAACACCATAACCTTGTTGTTCGAGATATTCTTTCATTTGGGTGGCAAAATTATATGCCTCTCCGTCACCCAAAACAGACGTAATAATAATTTTTGATCCTGACAGAATCATGCTTTTTAGTTGTCCTTTAAGTGAATCATTCAATTGCCTTGGCTGTGGACCAAAATTCATATAATTATTACCAAATTGATTATGTTGATTATAGAAATTCATATATTTTACAATAAATATTTAGTAAACATATTCCAAAACGGACCAAGCACAAATAATAAAACAGCAATGGCTGTGCTTATCCAAAATAAAATCCAAGCGGTTCTTCCAGATTTTTTTATGGATTCATAAAAATCTTTGACTTCATCTGAGTTGTGAAAAGATTTAGTCTCCACAAAATCTCCACTTGTGGTGAAGGAAATATTGTTATCACCATTCGTATTAACTTGTTTTACCTCCATAATGTATCTCGAGCTAGCTCAAGATGGCTGCGATGATTGGTCTGGTGCGTACTGTGTCAGACGTCGTAAGGGTATTCTAGCATTCGCCGAGGTCACCGTACTACCCGTCTAGGTCGGGTTGGTGTTTTCGGCAAAATACCCGTAAATACTGTGAAATTACGGGAACGGGAGGCTTCTCCGAAAAGACCGTTTCCACCGTATTTCAATACCTACTGTTTGATACGCAAAAAGCCGGTACACTACCGGCATGGGAAATATTAAAACATTGAAGCCCTTCCAGTCAGGCTTTGATTCACGGAGAAATACCAACGGAAGGCCAAAAGGTTCTCGCAATATGAGAACGGTGCTTATGGAAATCCTCAAGCAGAAAGTCGTGGTGAACGGCAAGAAAATGACCTTGTCGGAATTGATCGTCCTTCAGGTCGCAACGAAAGCGGTCAAAGGCAATCTGCAAGCGGCACAGATCGTTATGGATCGGGTGGATGGCAAGCCGATAGATCATGATAAGGAAAAACGTGAGCATGGATATGTGGTGGTTACGGAGGAAGAAGAGCGCAGGGTTGAGGAACTTTTTAGGGAGAAGTCCAAACCGAACATCGTCCCAGAATCTCGACCTGATGGTGGGACGTCTGTAGGTTAGCTTCGTTCTTTAAATTTGTGTAGTCGAGTTATCCACTCCTATGAAGAAGCGAGTTTACAAAACACGTTAAGTAACATCATCTCATCAATGGAACCGGCGGCGGCACTGGCGATGCGAGGATCTGCAATCACTACCGCTAAACACTGTGCGCGTGAGATGGCAACGTTAATTCGATTACGATCCAGTATAAAAGCGAGTCCACGCGAACCATACTCTCCGTAACTCGAGCAAAGGGAAAGAATGCAAACAGGTGCTTCCTGTCCTTGAAATTTATCTACACTACCGACACGCGCACCTTCAGGCAATGCAGCTTGTAGTGCTCGAACTTGTGCATTGTATGGAGCGATAAAAAGAAAGTCACTTAGAGCTAAAGGTTTTGTAGTACCGTCCGATGCAGTATAAAGACGACCCAACAATTCTTTATAAATAGCTTGGACTCGCTTGATCTCCTCATCGCTTTGCTGAATATTTCCATCATGCTCAACTCCGCTAAAAACAACACCTGCCTCTTTATTAATAAAACTATTCACGCTTTTTTGGATAGCTATCTTTTGTCGGGCACAGTCGGGATGTGAACCAAGTCGCCCTTCATAAATACTTTCGGAGATAAAACGACAGACCAAAGGATGCATGCGACGCGATTCGCCAAGAAAAAGACCGTAGTCGGAAGGAACTACCGCATGAAAGATTGGCGAATCTGGCTTGCTTGCTTTTAGGTCCTTAAG